>DATNKC010000373.1:0-2422 GCA_035603615.1 Steroidobacteraceae bacterium
GTTTGCCTCGTCTTTGCACGCTTTTTGCGCGTCACCTTCGAGCGCCTGGCACTTTGCCAGCGCGATTTTTGTTTCGCCCTCGGCTTCCGTAACCGCAGAGTCTGCTAAAGCGCCGACACTCTTGTCAGCCACCTTGGCTAACGCATCCGCCCGGTCTTTAGCGGCCTCGGCCTCGACTTGTTTCACTTTGTCGTCCGCCTTGGCGTCTTCCGCCGCCGCTTGGCTCTGGGCTTTGGCGACGTCGGCTTGGACCTTGTCCGGAGATTCTGCCTTGTTGCAGGCCGACAGGCACAGTAATGCGCCGGCGAGCAACGCGCAGCTTAACGGTAGTCTCATTTGAATTCTCCCAGTTTTCCCCTTAGCAGGCGGGGATGCTAATACGGGGACATTCCCAGTGCCCACTCAGTAAATCCCGACTCGCAGTAGGACAAAGGCTATATCGGTAAGCCGTTAAGCGTTGCTTAACCCACCTTCAGCCGTTGCATTTGTTCCAAAGGCATCACGGTAGCAACCTGTGGCCCTGAAATTGGCCAGCCAACGCAAAGGGTGAGCACCATGAGTGAATTCCATAGAATCGCAGAATTGACGCCCGGTCCGAAGCCAACTCCCGCCGCCGCAGCGCTGCGCGGAGTGAAGTTCGCGCTCGCCGCGCTGCTCGCCGGTTCCCGCTCGATCCCGCTTGGCGACAATGGCCGCGTGACGCGAGAGTTGGGCGAGTATGGGGCGCACCTCCGGGGCTGCTGATCTGAGAGCTGGACGGGGCCGTCGTCGTGACCTATCATGACAAATCAAGTTATGTCATGACGGAGACGTGCTGAAGCTATATCACTGCGCCGAGACGCGCTCGATGCGCTCGCTCTGGCTGCTGAATGAATTGCGCATCCCGTTCGAACTGATCGAGATGCCCTTCGATCTGTCGGTCTTAAGATCGGCCGATTATTTGGGCGTGCACCCGCTCGGCCGCGTGCCTTGCCTCGTGGATGGGGACTTTCGTCTGTTCGAATCAGGTGCCATCGCCGAGTATTTGTGCGAGCGCTATCCCGAGAGCGGCTTGGGCAGGCTCGGGCAGGACCCCGAGCGGTATGAGTGGCTGCAATGGATCCACTATGGCGAAACCATGGCGGTGCATGCGGCCTCCCTCGTGCAGCAGCGATTCTTCATCGCCGCGGCGGATCGCTCGGCGGTGATTGCCAAATTAGAAGGCCGAAGGCTGGAAAAAGCGGTGCAGGTACTGGAACCGCGGTTGATCGATCGAGATTACCTTTTACGCTCGGGATTCAGCGCCGCGGACACCGGCGTCGGCTACACGCTGCATTTGGCCGACCGCCTCATCGACTTGGCGAAGTTTCCGAACGTGAGGCGCTATCTGGAGCGACTGCGTGCGCGACCGGCATTTCGCGCCTCCCTCCCACAGGGGTCGGCTCACCCCATTTCCTGGCTGCCGCTGAGCGAGCCGATCAAGTAACGGCTTTGCCGTGCCTGCCGGCGCCGCTGCCGAAATTCTTGGCGCCCGAATCAGTCTCGCCCGACGCGACGGTGACCATGCCATGGGAGATCTCATTCGCGATCGCCTCCTCTTCGCTCAAACCCCACTGCTCGATGACGGATAACCGATCTTGGCGCATGGCGGTTTGCGGAAAACCGGAGAGCTTCTGGGCAAGCTCCATTGCGATCCTCAGCGCCTCTCCATCGGGAACGCGGCGGTTGATTAAACCCATGGCCAGCGCTTCGGCCGCGTCCACCGAGCGGCCGGTCAGGATTAAATCCATCGCCCGGCCGTGACCGATGATTCGCGGCAGCCGGATGGTGCCGAGATCTACAAGCGGAATGCCGAAGCGGCGATTGAACACGCCAAAGATCGCGCTTTCACCGGCGATCCTCAGGTCGCACCACAGCACCAGTTCCAAACCACCCGCCACCGCGGGGCCCTCAATGGCCGCAATGACCGGTTTGGAGAGGCGCAGCCGCGCAGGTCCCATCGGTGAATCGCCGCCCGCGCTCAGGGTGACGCGATCTGCCGATGCGAGCGCCTTAAGATCAGCGCCGGCGCAAAACACATCGTGGGCGCCGGTGAACACCGCGACGTCCAAGCTCGCATCGGCGTCAAAGGCGCGGAACGCGTCGGCGAGCGCTTTAGCCGTCGCGGCATCGACAGCGTTGCGCCGCTCGGGGCGCATCATGCGAATGAGCGCAACCCGATCGATCCTCGTGACTGACACGCTCATCTGACGATCTCCTAATTGAGATTGAAGGGCGGCCGCGGCACGTCCGGACATGAGGGACTGAGTCCGTTCACGGCCCCGCCGCGCACCAATCGCTGGTACAACTGTGCCAGGCAGTCGCTCCACTCGGTATGACCCTGACCTTTGACGACGACTTGGACGCGACTGGAGAATCCGGCCGCAACGCGATTGGCATACCA
>DATNKC010000374.1:0-10095 GCA_035603615.1 Steroidobacteraceae bacterium
CGCGCCACGATGAGGTGGGCATTGCCCGCTGTACGATTTGCGGCGGCGTGCGCGTGCGCGACCTGCTGGGAAAACGCAAGCTGACCTGCGCGAATTGCGAGGCCGCCATCGACAACACCGCAAAGGCTTCGCCCTGCTAGAATCTTGGCATGCAGCAAAGGAATATCTTGGCCGGTCAATACGTCGACCGTGCCGCGCATTTGCGCAAAGATCCCGCCTGGTTTGCGAACGCCCTGGCTGACGAGCGCAGTCGTTATCTTCCCGTTTGGAATTCCCGCAATCTGATCGGCGCAGGCGACGCGCCGCGTGCGGCGCTGCTTGATTTGGCGGCCGTGCCGGAAGCGCGGCGCAACGACAACGAGCTGATTCTTCTGGGTCGATTCGGCGACAGCAATGTGTTTGCCTACGAGATTGAATCAACCGAACCGCCGCAATTGAAAGCCGATACGCGCTTTGAGGACCTGCGCCTGGTGGCCTCGCTGCTGCCCCCCATCGAAGCCGGACTCTTGGGTTACGCACGCGGCATGGTGCTGTGGCGAGCCCGGCATCGCTTCTGCGGCACCTGCGGCTTCGCCACCATCGCCGCCCGCGGCGGCCATGTGCTCATCTGCACCAATCCTGCGTGCCGGCACGAACATTTTCCGCGCACCGATCCGGCCATCATCGTTTTGGTCAGCGACGGCGAGCGCGCATTGCTGGGAAGACAAGCGTCATGGCCCGTCGGCCGTTATTCAACGATTGCCGGTTTTGTCGAACCCGGAGAATCGCTCGAGGACGCCGTCACGCGCGAGGTCTTCGAGGAGACCGGCATCGAGGTGGATCAGATCGAATATCACTCCTCGCAGCCCTGGCCGTTCCCCTCGTCATTGATGCTCGGATTCACGGCGCACGCGCTGACGACGGAAATTCGCCGGCGCGACGATGAGTTGGAAGATGCCCAGTGGTTTACACGCGCGGATCTGGCTTCGGGCCGGCCGATTGTGCCGCCGGGCGTATCGATTTCCTTTCGATTAATCGAGCATTGGTTCGATGCAGGCGGAGGCCCGAAAAAACTCCGAGAGATTCACAAGACCTCGACTTGGGCCGCGGCTCGGTAGTCGGCTAGCCGCGTTCCCAATGACCGGGATGCATGCGCCAGCCGTCGCCGTCCCGCACCCAGGTGTAATCGACCCAGTGACGCCCGCGCTTGGGTGCCACCCAGCGGCCCGAAACCCAGACGTGGCGGCCGCCGACCCAATCCCAGTATCCGCCGACCCAGACGTATCCGGAGTACGGTGGGGCGCCGGCAACTTCCACGCGCGGCGCCGGCGGGGCGACCATGACAACGCCCGCGGCATAGTGACCTTGATCGGGCGCCACCACACAAGCGGGCAGCATCATCGCGATAACGAGGCCGAAAATTGCAGCGGCGATGAACGACTTGCGTTCGGTGAATGATTTGCGCCCGGTGAATGACTTGCGTTGAGTCATGATCAATTCCTGTTGTTATCGGAGAACATGAGGACCTCAACGCCCTTCGTTCCCCGCCGTTGACGGGATTTTGATCAAGCATACCGCCGTCGGCTACGGAGCACCACCGGAGCCGGTGCAGCGGGGGTTACGACTTCCGTGTGGATTTGTCGTTGCGGCGCCGGGTTAGGCGAGGCTGCGGCGCTCGCGCGGCCGCGGGCGGAGGCCGAACGATGCGCGACTTCAACCGATACATCGCCTCATCGGCCCGATGCACCAGCAGCGCTGCATTCTCGCCGTGATAGGGATACATCGACTCGCCGATCGATGCCGTCAATTGTTGTTGATCGTTGCCGATCCAGTAGGGCAGCGACACCCGCTCGCGAATCGCATCGGCAACGCGGCTCACCGGAAAGGGATCCGGCACACCGGGCAATACCACGACGAATTCATCGCCGCCATAACGGCAGCAAATATCGCCGGCGCGCACGCGCGCCGAAATGCGCGTCGCCACCGTGGTGAGAATCTTGTCGCCGGCCGCGTGCCCGTACTTATCGTTGATCGACTTGAAGCCGTTCAAGTCAATGAACAACAGCCCAACGTGCAGATCCTGCAGAACCGCATCGCTGATCGCGGCCTCGAGGAGTTCCAGCATGCGGCGGCGGTTATAGAGTCCGGTCAGCCCGTCGCGCTCGGCGAGCTTCTGCGTTTCAACCTCGCGCGCTTTCATCGCCGCCAGTTCGCGCAGCAAGTGGGCGTTGATGGCGCGCAGACTTTCAATTTCGCGCAACTCAGCGGAGCTAATGCGCCGGGCGCGCGAAGCCGCGTCGCGAAGCGGCGCCAAGTCTCGCGAAGAAGCCTCGAGCGATTCGTCCTCGTCTGCGATTACGTGCGGCTGCGCATATGCCATAGTACTTTCCAGAATTTCCCGCTTACCATCAGCATTGTCGCGGGCTTCTGCCTTTCTCGGGATCGGGGGCAACCTGATGAATATGTAAGACTTCACTGACCGGTTCGAGTTCACACGTCGGTTCCAAGGAGCGCAAATATGTCCTACACGGCAGACCCCCGCGTGCTGTTCGCCGCCGAGCGCACGCTGCTAGCCTGGCAACGCACTGCCATTGCATTGATGGGATTTGGATTCGTCGTGGAGCGATTTGGCTTATTCCTACAATTGGTGGCGCATCAATCCGAGTCCAACTCGCAACGCGGTTTTTCCTTGGCGGCCGGCGTATTGCTGCTGCTATTGGGCGCGGCCGTGGCGCTGATCTCCGCACGACAATTCCGCCAAGTGGCGAGGAATTTGGACCCTGCCGTCGTTCCTCCGGGCTATTGGACGCAGGTCGGTGTCGTGTTGAATGTCATCCTCGCTCTCCTGGCACTGGGTTTGGCGCTGCGTTTTGTGTTTGCAGCACAAAGCGGAGGTTGAGAGCCGACAGCTGGAAGGCCTGCAAACGCGGCGTTCCCGGTGTTGCGGCGCAACTGCCGCATGTTAAATCGCCTAAAGGTCAACCCTCGTCAAGCTGTGCCGTTAAGAGGGCATGATGCAAGCTGAAATCGCCGTTCTGCGCTTTGGATTGGGTGCCAAGCCGGGCGATTTGGCAGCCGCCAGTGCAGAACCACGTGCGTGGCTCCTGTCCCAAATTAAAGGTCCGGTACCGCTGGCAGTCAATTCACCCCTCGCGCCGTCCGATCAGATATTCGCCGGCCTTATCCAAGCGCGCGACGAGCGCCAAAAGATGAAGCAAGCCTCCGCGACGGAAAGTCCGGATGCGAAAGTCGCGTTCAATGCCATTCGCGAAGCCTATCAACCCCACTACCGCGCACAGGTGCTGGCACGCGCGCAAAGCGCCGCACTGACCACCCGGCCCTTCGCCGAACGTTTGGTGCACTTCTGGTCGAATCATTTCGCGGTATCGGCGGACAAGGGCGTGGTGTACGGCTTGGCCGGATCGCTGGAGAACGAGGCCATCCGGCCGCATGTCGCCGGCCGCTTCGTCGATTTATTGACGGCGGTGGAACAGCACCCGGCCATGATCGCGTTCCTCGACAATCAATATTCAGTGGGCGCGGATTCAACGGCGGCGCGCTTTGCGTCTCGCTTTGCGTCTCGTTCCAACAGCGAAGATACCGGCAAGCCCAAGCGCCAGTTCGGCATCAACGAAAATCTGGCGCGCGAGATTCTCGAATTGCACACCCTGGGCGTAAACGGCGGCTACAACCAGGCCGACGTCACAAGCTTCGCGCAAATCATCACGGGCTGGTCGATCGGCGGCGGCAAGGGCCGCCTGGCCGGAGGCGTGCCGGGCCGCTTTTATTTCCGCGACAACTTGCACGAGCCGGGGCCGAAAGTGTTTCTCGGCAAGACCTACACCGAGCAGGGCCAGCGTCAGGGCGAAGCCGTGCTTGCCGATTTGGCGCGCCGTCCCGAAACGGCCAACTTCATCGCCACCAAGCTCGTGCGGCATTTCATCGCGGACGATCCGCCGCCGGCCGCAGTGGATCGAGTCGCGCGCGCCTTTTTAAAATCCGGCGGCGATTTGCCGCAGGTCTATGCAGCCCTGATCGAATCCCCTGAATCTTGGGACGTCAATGCGCGCAAGTTCAAGACTCCCGAGGATTTCGTTTTTTCGACCTTAAGGGCGTTGAACGTCTCGCCGGCACAACCGGAGGAAGTCATTCGGAGCTTCGATCTATTGGGCCAGCGTCAATACACGCCGGGATCCCCGGCCGGCTGGCCGGACACTTCGAAAAGCTGGGACGGCTCCGACGCGCTCATGCACCGCGTGCTGTGGGCATCGCGGGTCGGCGCGAAGTATGAAAGCGGCGTGGAACCGGCGGATCTGGCCGCCGCAAGTCTAGGCGGCTATGCCCGTCCGGAAACCTTGAGCGCTTTACGCCGCGCCGCGAGCTCCGGACAGGCCGTGGCATTGTTGTTGATGAGCCCTGAGTTCCAACGGAGATAATCATGCCGCGGCCTTCGCCAACGAACAGCAGTCGACGCCGCTTTCTGATCGGCGCGGGTGCGCTGGCGGCGACTGCCACGATCCCCAATGCACTGTTTGCCTACACCGGAGGCTCGTCGCGCCTGGTGGTTGTCATCTTGCGCGGCGCGCTCGATGGCTTGGCCGCTGTGCCCCCGTATGGGGATCCTGACTACGCAAGCCTGCATCGCGAACTGGCGATCGCGGCACCGGGCGGACCCGATGGTGCATTGGCACTGAACAACACCTTCGGACTGCATCCCTCGTTGAGCTTTTTGCACGAACGCTTCGTCACCGGCGAACTGGTGGTCTTCGATGCGGTCGCCTCGCCCTATCGCGATCGATCGCATTTTGACGGTCAGAATGTGCTCGAGAACGGACTTGCCAAGCCCATCGGCACCGCCGACGGCTGGCTCAATCGAGCGCTCGCCGCATTGCCGCGCGGCGGCGGACGGGCCGGCGATCGTGCCGTGGCCATCAGCCAAAATGTGCCGTTGATCCTGCGCGGCGAAGCCGCGGTGATTTCCAAATCGCCGCAGGCCACGCCGGATGTCGACGAGGACTTGCTCGCCCGCTTGGCGGACCTGTACTCCAAAGACGATTGGTTCTCGGCGCGGTTGAGCGACGCGGTGCAGACCGAAAAAATGGCGGACGGCGCAGCGGACGTAAGCGGCATGAGCAAGCAATCGGCCGGAGCCGGAGCAGCCTATCCGAATCGAGTGGCGGCCGTGGCGCGCATGGCGTCCGAATTGATGCGCAGCGACGGCGGCCCGGAGATTGCCGTCATCGAGGCCAGCGGCTGGGATACCCACGCCAACCAGGGCGGCGCCAAAGGTATCCTCGCCACCCGATTGGCGGGACTCGATCAGGGACTCAAATCGTTGGCCGACGGCCTAGGGCCTCTATGGCCGCAGACGGCGGTGCTGGTGGTCACGGAATTTGGCCGGACCGCGGCCGTGAACGGCACGCGCGGTACCGACCATGGCACAGGCGGCTGCGCCTTTCTCTTGGGGGGCGCGGTTCGCGGCGGACAAGTCATCGCCGACTGGCCATCCTTGAGGCGCACGGCGCTCCTGGATAATCGCGATCTCAAGCCGACGCTCGATCTGCGCAGCGTATTCAAGGCCGTGCTCGACGAGCACATGCACGTCGATGCGAATACCCTGGCCAAACGAGTATTCCCCGACAGCAGCGGCGCGCGCCCTCTTCAAGGGCTAATACGCGCCTAGGAGCCAGACAGGCTCCCACTGCCATCAGGCGAATTTACATCCCCGATGATTCCACGCCGGAATTCATCGCCGGCGGCATTTCTGGCTCAGAGGCTGGCAGGGACGGCGGCGCAGCCACCGGCGCCGGCATCATCGGCGCAGGCTTGGGCTTCGGCGGAGCCTTTACCGCCGCGGGCTTCGGAGCCGCGGGCTTCGCAGCGATCGGCGCTGCCTTCTTGGGCGCTGCCTTCTTGGGTGCTGCCTTCTTGACCGCCTTCTTTGCCTTCGCCTTGACCTTCTTCTTCGCCTTCACCGGCCGCGTCTTTCTTTTCGCGGCGCTCTTTTTGGCCGAGCGTTTAACCGAACTACGTTTGGCCTTTGCCATCGGCCGCTTCGACTTGCGTTTTTTCGACTTGCTCTTTTTTGCCATGATCATCCTTCTCCTGAAACATCGTTCGAACTCTCGCTGTGAGAGTAGCCCTGAAAAAGTCTGCTGTCATCTGTGCGTGAGCACTGGAGTCGCTGACGCGGATTGCGTAGGCTGACCTGCCGTGTCCACAACCGAAGAAATCCGCCCAATAAAAGATGTCTGGCTGAGACCGCGGCGCGTATTTCGCGAGTTGGCGACACAGCCGATCGGCGCCACGGACTACTTGTTGGCCGCGGCACAAGGCACCGCCACCGCCGTTACGCTGTACCGAACGCAACCTCCTGCACCCGGATTTACCGCCGGCGAGATTCTGGGAAGCCTCTGCATATTCGCGCCCCTCGGCGGCGTGCTGAGCATGTATATATTTGCGGCCCTCTACCGGCGCTTGGGCACGCGCGCGGGCGGTAAGTCGGCGCGCAATCAAGTCTTCCACGTGCTCGCTTATGGGGGCATTCCCGTGGCAGCGTCGCTGTTTCTGTGGATATTCACGGCGCTATTGGTGGGTGAGGCGGCGATCATCCAGAAACCGGCCGCCGAGTTGGATGGATTTGTCGGCTTCGTGCTGCAGGCGCAGCTGGTGGCCTACGTGCTGCTGCTGTTTTGGAGCGTCGTTCTGCAAGTCATGGGATTCAGCGAAACCCTAGGATTAACTACTCGAAAAGCCTTCGCGGTGTGGGTGCTGGGTCAGGTGTTATGGCTGCTCGCGATGTTTTTCCTGGCCATCTTTATTGGGCTGCTATTCCCGGGACTCGTGCTCCCGGCGCCGCATTAGGTAGGACGGACAGGCTCCTACGACTTGCCGGGCACGCTCGCCCTCGCATCGTCAGGACTCAAGGATGGCTCCGTCGGAATCACCGGTTCGGGCGGCAACATCGGCGGCGGCGCATGCAGCCGCTCGATCACCGACTTCGCCACGTCCGCCGCCGAGCGCATGCCAGGGGCTTCGGCGCGCGCTTTCGCAGCACGGCGCGGCTTGATCTTTTTTGGCAGGCCTTTCGGTGAAGTTTTGAGCGCCGCCTTCGGGCTCTTCCGCGCCGCGCGAACCGGCTTCGGCGCCGATGATTTGCGGACAGCCGGCTTGAGCTTGAGCGCGGCTGCCGGCCGCGGCGCGCGCTTCGTCGCGGAAGCAGCGGCGTCGACCTTTTGCCGCGCCTGTTTCGCCGCCTTCTTCTCCGTTTTGAATAACTTACGCGCCTGCTTGAGATGCGCCTTGGCCGCGCGCACCTGAGTTTTGGCGGCCGCCGCCCGGGCAGCTGCCTTGGTCGCGGCAATTTTGAGTCGTTTAATGAACGGCGATGGAGTGGTCATTTAGGGCAGCACACGCATTAAGAACTGACGAATATCGGCGACTTCCTCGGCGCAAACAGCATGCGCCATGGGGTACTCATGCCATTCAACCTTATACCCCTGGGCCTGAAGATAATCCCGCGATTTCGTGCCCAACATCATGGGCACCACGCCGTCGAATTGTCCGTGAGCCATGAAAATCGGCGTGGCGTCGTTGGCCGGCGCCCGCTCAGCCTGAAAGGTGCCTTCTCTGGGCAAATAACATGACAGCGCCATCACGCCGGCCAGCTTTTCCGTCAAGCGCGGTGCGGTGTACAGCGAGACCGCGCCTCCTTGAGAAAATCCCGCGAGCACGATGCGGGCCGTCGGAATGCCGCGCGCGACTTCCCGGCCGATCAGCTCCCGAACCTTTTGATCGCTATCCTGGAATCCGGCGACGTCTTCCGCGGCCTTGCGATCCAATCCCACGATGTCATACCAGGCGCGCATGCGCATTCCACCATTGATGGTCACCGGCCGGACTGGAGCGTTCGGGAAAACGAAACGCCAGGCGCGCGATCGCTGCGGCACGAGTTCCGGCACGATGGGTTCAAAATCGTGGCCATCGGCGCCCAAACCGTGCAGCCATATGATGGCGGCGTTCGGTTGCGGCGCCGTTTCGACTTCGATGGTTTCCAACATGGCCTAAATGTACCCGAGAACCTGGGGCCGCGTCGCGGCGGCAGCAAAACCGCGGCCGGGGATTCGGTATATTCGCCGCATGCCGATTTCCTTAAGCCACCTGCGCCGCTATGCGATTGCGCGCTCGCTGTTCAAGCCCACCACGCTGAGGCGCGCCATCGAGAAACTCGGATTCGTGCAAGCGGATCCGATTCGTGCGCCCGCCCGCGCACAGGATCTGACGCTGCGCCATCGGGTCAACGGTTATCGTGCGGGCGATCTCGAGCGCCTGTATCCAACCCTCGCGCTCGAGGAGGATTTCTTCGTCAATTACGGCTTTTTGCCCCGCACTCACCATGCCTTGATGCACCCACGCAAGGTCAGGGCCAGGTCTTCGCCAAAGCGTCTGCGGCAGACGGCGGAAATCCTCGCTTTCGTGCGCGAACGCGGCGCGGTGCATCCCCGCGAGGTGGACGCGCATTTCTCACACGGCCGCGTGACCAACTGGTTCGGCGGCTCCTCGAATGCCAGCACGCAATTGTTGGACCACATGCACTATCGCGGACTGTTGCGGGTGGCCAGGCGCGATGGCGGCACCCGCGTCTATATCGCGCGCGAGGCGGCGTTGGCCGACATACCCGGCGCGGCGGACGATGCCAAGGCGCTGGGTGCAACGAAAATGGACGCGTTGGTCGACGTGATCGTGCGCAAATACGCACCGTTGCCGAGCGGCAGCCTGGGAAATCTGGTGAATCGCCTGCAATACGGGGCGCCGCAATGGGCCAAGGAACGCCGAGCGGCCCTGGCGCGCGCCAAACAGCGACTCCCCCACGCACGGGTCGAGGGGATCGAGTGGTATTGGCCGGCGGAGGAAAGGCCGGAGTCCCTGCGCTGGCGGCTCGACGATGAGGTACGTCTGCTCACGCCCTTTGATCCGGTGGTTTGGGACCGGCCGCGCTTCGAGATTTTTTGGAACTGGGTGTATCGCTTCGAGGCCTACACGCCCGCGCCAAAACGCAAGCTCGGTTATTACGCCCTGCCCCTGCTCTGGCACGAGCGGGTCATCGGTTGGGGCAACTTAACCGTGGTCGAGGGACGCTTGAGCGCCGAGTTCGGCTACACCGACGGCCAGGCGCCGCGCAGCGCAAGGTTTCGCGCCGCGCTCGAGGCGGAAATGGAGAGAATACGCGCGTTCCTCAAGGGTGGCGTGTAATCCCGGCGCGGGGGTCGGTGGTGCGCGCAGGGCGATGGCGGGAATCGCTTGCCAAAACGGTTTGCAGGGTATGGAACAAAGTCGTAAAACACCGGCACTGTGGGCCGGACTGTTGCTGTTTCCGGTGCTTTGCTCGGCGCAAAGCGCATTCAACGGAACGTGGCGACCTGATCCGCAGCGGCCCAGTCATCCCGGGTCGCCGCAAACCGCGGTGTTGATCAACGGCGAGTACGAGTGTCCGAGTTGTATGCCGCCGTACAAGGTGAAGGCCGACGGCCACGATCAGCCGCTTCAAGGCAATCCCTACTACGACACGATCAATATCGCGGTCATCGACGATCACGTCATCACCAAGACCGGCAAGAAGGACGGCAAGGTGACCCTCGATGGGAGAGTGACCGTCTCCGCGGACGGCGCCACCAAGACCGAGGTTCAAACCCAGATTGGAAGCACACCTTTTCCCATGGAGATCACGATCAAGTATGCGCGCGTCAGCGCGGGCAAACCCGGATCTCATGCGGTCTCGGGCGGATGGCAGACGACCGAAGTGGACGTTTCCAATCACGCCGAAGACACGACTTTCAAAGTGAGCGGCGGCGCGCTGTCGATGATCGATCGAATGGGCCGATCCTTCACGGCGAAATTCGACGGCACACCGGCGCCTTACAAGGGCAGTGATGAGTTCAACGGCGTTTCCCTCAAATTAATCGACGCGCGGACGATCGAGGAATCGGATCTGAGTGACGGCAAGGTGGTCAAAATTTCGCGCTGGGCGCTTTCGCCCGATGGACAGACCATCCACGCGCACTTCGACGACACGCATGGCCACATTCAAGAGCAGGACGGTCATAGGGTGAAATAGCG
>DATNKC010000375.1:0-5784 GCA_035603615.1 Steroidobacteraceae bacterium
GCCGCCACGGCGGGCGTGCCGAGCACCGGCGAGTGGCACTGTGAACTCATCGAACGGGCAAGTATGAATCACCACGAAATCATCGAATACCGCGTGGTGAGGTCCGATGGACAATCGGACTACGGCTGGGTCGACCGTACGATGGGCTTTCCGGTGAAGTGGCAAGCAGCGGATGGAAAAGTGTTTGTATTGGAGAACATTGTGCTCCAAGCACAGCCACAGAGCTTATTCAGTATCCCGCCGGACTACCGCAAACTCGACCCACAAGCACTCCTCGAGCGCATCAAACACAGCGACGTCTGGGCCGAACCGTCCAAATAGCCGTCCGATAGAACCAATCCCGTGCCGGCGCTTAAGAGCGCCGCGCCGGCGCCTTGTTGCCGAGGCGCCCTCCCCTTCTTCAGCTTTTAATTCGCTCAGCTGCATCCGATGTGTCGGCAGGCTCGAAGTTATCCGCAGCTAGCCCAACAACGTACAACGCAAGGAGCCTGTTCGATGAGCATGATCAAACACCGACAACTACTGATAGGGGTGCTTGCCGCCTCTGTCGCCGGCGGCGCGCTGGCATCAAGCCATCGCGAAGCGCCTTTCATCAGCACACGCCCGAGCGTGGACGGTACTGATTTTTATATGTTCAACAGCTACGAGCAAGGCAGAGCGGGATTCGTGACCCTCATTGCCAACTACATACCGCTGCAGGATCCACAGGGTGGACCCAACTACTTCAACCTCGATGACAATGCTCTGTACGAGATTTCCATCGACAACACCGGTTCAGGCACGGCCAACCTCACCTTTCAGTTTCGGTTCACCACCACCACGCAAGGCCTCGCCGTTCCGGTCGGTCCGAAAATGGTTCCGGTGCCATTGACCAATATCGGGCCGGTCAGCGCGGGAAACAGCAGCGCGCAAAATGTGTCGCAGACCTACACGTTGACCTTGGTTAAAGGCGATCGGCGCACGGGGACTGTGCTTCCGGTTGAAAATTTCGCCACCGGCAGCAGCACCTTCTCCAAGCCCTTGGATAACATCGGCAACAAATCGATTCCGAATTATGCCGCTTATGCCGCGACTTTCATCTATCCGATCCTGATTCCCGGATGCGGACAGGGCAAGGTATTTGTCGGCCAGCGCCAGGATCCGTTTTTCCTCGATTTAGGCGGCACCTTCGATCTGGTTAACTATCATTACCCCGTCGAGCAGCTGGTTCCCCCCGGCACCAGCACGCGCAACTTCGGCACCAATTCCCTCGCCGGATTCAACGTGACCTCGCTCGAACTCGAAGTTCCGGCCTCGTGTCTCACCAACGGTTCCGATCCGGTAATCGGCGCGTACACCACGGCCAGCCTGCGCCAAGCTTCGGTGCTCAATCCGACCCCGCAGAGCGCGAAGAGCGTCGCCAGCGTCGGCCCGGTCGCCTCCCCGACCGGACCGGAATTGGCCGGTGGCGCGTGGAGCCAAGTCTCGCGCCTCGGGATGCCCCTGGTGAATGAGCTCGTGATCGGATTGCCCGACAAGGATCGTTGGAACACGACCACTCCCGTACAGGACGCCGAATTCGCCGACTACGTCACCAACCCGTCCCTGCCCGTCTTGGTCCAAGCCTTGTTTGGCAGCGCAGGGGTGCTTGCGCCCAATGTTTATCCGCGGACCGATCTTGAAGCGGTTTTCCTCACCGGTATTGCGGGCGTAAATCAGCCTGCCAAAGTCCAGGCTCCCGCCGAAGAGCTGCGCTTGAACACTAGCACGCCCATCACGCCGTACGCTTCGCAGAAGGATCTGGGTGTTCTTGCCGGTGATTTGGCCGGCTTTCCGAACGGCCGGCGCCCGATCGATGACGTCGTGGACATCACGCTGCGCGTTGCCATGGGTGTTCTTCTGAAGCCCTACGACGGTAGCTCCGCGGATCCGGATCCGGCATCGGACGCGTCCCGGCAGTTGGGCTATACCGACGGCGTTCAAGCCAATCCGGCCAACTTTCTGACCGCCTTCCCGTACCTGAATACCCCGATTGCGGGCTCACCGAACTTTTGAGGTCGACCACCATGAAGAGAATCGCATTGATGATCGGCACGGCGGTGATGAGTTGCACACTGCTGGCGAGTTGCGGAGGTGATCATCACACGCCCGTGCAGACGAGTGGCGGCCCGCCGCCGCCACCGCCACCGCCACCGCCACCGCCGACAAAAGATCTGGACACGGCTGCGGTACTGGCCATTGTGCAGACGCAGACCTCGGAAACGACAGATCCATTTGCGGTGGACAACGCCGCGATTGCGGTCACTCCGGTAGGCGACGAGACGAGTTCGCCGATCAGTGTGGACGCCACCACATGAGCAGTCGCTCGAGCCAGTCCCGCTTACGGCGGGGCTGGCTCTTTGCGCTGCGCGCCGCGGCCGTTTTAATGGCGGCCGGCACACCGGTTGCTCTGGCTGAACCGTATGTGCCGGCGGACGATCGCGCAGTGCTCGCCGAGTTACCCGCCGGCACCCACTACGCCGACGTGTCGGCGCGCCGCCTGGCGCGCGGTCGCCTCGATGTGGCGATCCCCTTGGCGCAGTTCTACATTCAACAAGCACGCCTTAGCGGCGACTTGCGATTCTTAGGCTACGCCGAAGCGGTGCTTGCACCGTGGGTGAAAAAAACGCCCCCTACGCCCACCGTTCTGGTGCTGCAGGCGACGCTGCAGCAAAGCCGCCATGAGTTCTCGGCCTCGTTGGACACGCTCGACCATGCGCTCGCCTTGGGGCCTGAGGATCCGCAGGCCCTGCTGACCCGCGCGACGGTCCTGCGCGTATTAGGCCGCTACCCTGAGGCCAACGCAGCCTGCGAGCAATTTGCACGCCTGGTCGAACCGCGGTTGGCTGCACTTTGCATTCAGAGCCTGCGCGGCCTGAACGGTCATCTGGAATCGGCCTATGCGTCCTTGATCCAGGTCTCGACTCAAGGGTGGCTCAATTCTGAAAAGTCCTGGCTGTATTCCGAATTGGGAGAAATGGCGGTACGACTTGGACGCGATGCGGAAGCGGAGCGATGGTTCCAGCAGGATCTTCGTCTCGCGCCAATGGATTTCTACGTGCGTGCCGCCTACGCGGATCTGATGTTGCAACAGGGCCGCCCCGCCGAGACGCTGACGCTTCTCGCCGGCCAGGAAAGTCTTGAACCGCTGCTGCTGCGAATCGCCATCGCGCAAAAACAACTGCGTGACTCCGCTCTTGGCCAAAGCAGCGCTCGCCTGCGCGCGGCATTTGCGAACGAACAACAGCGCGGCGAGGCGGTGCATCGGCGCGAGCAAGCGCGTTTTTTGCTAGAGGTTTTGGATCAACCCAAACTGAGTCTGGCGGCGGCCCTCGAAAATTGGCGCGTGCAGCATGAGCCTGACGATGTGCTGGTACTGCTGCATGCGGCGCGCGCCGCGGGAAATCCGGGAGCGGCAACACCGGCCATCGACTTCGTGCGCTCGCAAGGCCAAAGCGACGTGCGCATCGATGCTCTGACCCCTGCAATCTCGGCGTCGCGATGAACGCGCCGCGAAAACTCGCGCTGTTGTTGGTCTTGCTGCTGGCCGGACCGTTGGCGCAGGCCCACATTGCCAGCAACGGCTTTCTGACGCTCAAAGTAGTCGACTCGACGGTATCCGGTGCGCTTGAACTTGCGATCCGGGACGGCGAACTCGCGGTTGGCTTGGACCGCGACGGCAACGGCAACGTGACCTGGGGAGAATTGAAGTCAAGCCAGGCGGCGTTGCAGAACTACGTCCAAGGACACCTTCGCTTGACGGGTGCCGACGGGCCGTGCCGGCTTAGGTTTGCTCCCGTCGAGGTCAACGACCGCGTTGACGGCAGCTACCTGTGGTTGCCGATCACCGCCGAATGCGGGGCCGCGCTTAGGCGGCTGTCCGTCGATTACACCTTGCTGGATGCGGAAGATCCGTCGCATCGGGGATTGCTGACGCTGTTCGCGAACGGAACAGCACAAACGGCAGTCTTGGGCGGCGGCACTGGAACCCGCCAGTTTGAGCTCAGCCATGTGTCGTCGTGGTCGGCCTTTGCTGAATACCTGCGCGCCGGAATTTGGCATATCTGGAGCGGCATCGACCATTTGCTGTTTCTGTTGTCTCTGTTGTTGCCGGCGGTACTCGTGCGACGGCAGAACCGCTGGGAGGCCGTGCCGATCGCCGGCCCCGCCTTCCTCAACATCGTCAAAGTCGTCACGGCCTTTACGCTGGCTCACTCGATCACCTTGTCATTGGCCGCGTTCGACGTGATTCGCCTGCCGAGCCGGCTGACGGAGTCCGTCATTGCCGCGTCCATCATCATCGCCGCACTCAATAATGTGTTTCCGCGTGTCACGGAAGGCCGCTGGCGTATCGCGTTTGCCTTTGGACTGCTGCATGGCTTCGGATTTGCATCGGTCCTGGCCGAGATGGGATTGCCCAAGGGCGCGAGGCTGATATCGCTGGTAGCTTTCAACCTCGGCGTCGAGACGGGACAGCTGGCGGTGGTGCTCGCCGTCATGCCGTTCGCCTATTTTCTGCGCGCCTCGAATTTCTATCGCCGCGGCATCATGCCTTGGGGCTCTTCTGCCATTGCGTGTCTGGCGTTGTTTTGGTTCGTGCAACGCGCATTGTGGTGATTCGGGGGCTGCTACACTGGTGCCTTTCGCGCCACTTGAGCGTGCTATCGATGGTGCCGGAACAGCCGTGCCAACGCCGCGAATCACCGATCTTCTGGAATCCCTGGAATCCAACTACGGAGCGCTCGACCCTTTAGCACCGACGGAGCCTTATGAGTTTTTGATCTGGTGGCACTGCGGCTACCCCGCGAGCGAAGAGCGCTGCTCCAAGGGGTGGGCGTCATTGACGCGCGAAGTGGGCATCGCGCCCAAAGACCTGATGGCCGCCTCGACCGCCAGACTCGTTGGGGCGCTTAAAACGGGCGGCATGGTGCCGGAGGTGCGGGCGGCACGTCTGAAAGAAATCGCGGCACGAGTTCAAGGCGAGTTCGGTGGTGATCTTCGAGCCACGCTCTCGCGCCTCTCCGTACCGCAGGCACGCAAGGCGTTGAAGGCCTTCCCGGGGATCGGCAATCCCGGCGCTGATCGGATTTTGCTGTTCGCCCGCCTCTCGCCGGTGGCGGCCGTCCCTTCCGCGTGTCCGCATGTCTTGGTGCGCGTGCTGCACGGTCCGGAGGGGGAAAAATACGTCGCCGTTTACGCGGCCGCACAGCGCATTTTGAACACCCTGCCCGCGACTTTTGACGAGAGAATTCGCGGCTACCTACTGGTGGCGCGTCATGGCCACGAGCTTTGCAAACGCTCCAAGCCTTTGTGCGAGCGCTGCCCGCTGCGGGCGCAGTGCGCTTTTGCAAATCGATCGAAGAACCAAACATAATGGCGCATGAAAATCGTCACCTACAATGTCAACAGCATCAACGCGCGCCTCCCGAACTTGCTGCGCTGGCTTTCGGAGTCGACGCCCGATGTGGTTTGTCTTCAGGAATTAAAGGCACCGCAGGATAAGTTCCCCGAGGCGGCCATTCGAGATGCCGGATACGGTGTCATTTGGCACGGGCAAAAAAGCTGGAATGGCGTTGCCATTCTTGCCAGGAATTCTGAGCCGCAGGAAATACGTCGAGTCCTTCCCGGGGACCCGGACGACGAACACAGCCGGTACATCGAGGCTACGGTGGCCGGAGTGGTGATCGGCTGCCTTTACCTGCCGAACGGCAATCCAGCACCGGGGCCTAAATTCGAATACAAATTGCGCTGGCTCAATCGGCTGCT
>DATNKC010000376.1:0-2945 GCA_035603615.1 Steroidobacteraceae bacterium
CGCCTGAAAGGCCTGGGGGAACGGGAAGCGTCGAGGCACTGTGTTTTTCGTGCCTCGACGCTTGCCGCTCCCCCAGGCCTTGGGGGTGGCGGGGTCAAACTCACAGTGCCGGCGTACTAAACCAACGCTAGATCAAATCGCTTCTGCAGCTCGAGGCCGCGCGCGATCTCCCAGACCGCGGCGGTGATCGGCGCGAGCGCGGGTTGATTGCGTGCGATCAAGCCGATTGCGCGCGTGAGATACGGCAGCACCGGTGTAGCGCGCACCCTCGCCATATCGCAGAAATTGAGCAGGCTATGCGGCACGATGCTGAACAAGCCGGCTTCGCTGACATTCGCGTACAGCGCAAAGATCGAATCGGTCTCGAGAATCACGTCCGCCTTGGCACCCGCGCGTCGAAAGGCCGCGTCGATCACCTGACGATTGCGCATCTTGCCCGTCAGCAGGCACAGCGGCAAACGCCCGGCCTGTTCCCACGTCACAGTGGGCTCCAGTTGCGCGTTGCGGGCGGACAGCAAAACGTAGCGCTCGTCGAACAGGTGCAGCGATTCGAAGCCGTCAATGGTCTTTTCGTCCAAGTAGGTGAGGCCAAGATCCAATTCGAACCGGTCCAACTGTGCAGCGATTTCTGCAGTGCTCAACGATGAGATCGTGTAGCGAATGTTTGGATACAGGGCGCGGCTCGGCGCGGTAATGAACGCGGACACTGTCATCGTGGTGGGAATTGCGCCGACTCTTAAAGTACCGGCCATGCTGGACTTGGCGATCGATGCATCCTCGCGCATGTGCGACAGGGACGTGAGCGTCTGCTGCGCCCACACCAGGACCCGCTCTCCCTCGGCTGTGAATCCCATGAAGCGGCGGCCACGCTGCACGATCATGACGCCGAGTTCTTTTTCCAAGCTGCGGATCGCCGAGGACAGCGCGGGCTGTGACACATGGCAGGCCTCCGCCGCCTTCGCGAAATGCTTTTCGCGTGCGAGCGTCACCAGATAATCGAGTTGTCGAATGAACATTGCAGCATCTTGCCGCAAATCCACGGAATCTTGCCCAAATATTGTGGAGCGTCTAGATTGGCCGCCCTGTTTTAACGAATTGCCGAAGCGCGGAGAAATTGCATGAAGTTGCCTGGTGAAATGACAGTGATTGAGATCGCGGCGCCCGGCGGACCCGAGCAATTGAAGACGGCGGTCAGGCCCGTGCCTACGCCGGGCGAAGATGAAGTGTTGATCCGCGTCGAGGCCGCGGGCGTCAACAGGCCGGACGTCATGCAGCGCCAGGGCCGCTACCCCCCGCCGCCTGGCGCATCGGACTTGCCCGGCATGGAGATCGCGGGAGAAGTCGTGGCATTGGGACCGAAGGTCTCCGGCGTTTCGCTGGGCGACAAGGTAACGTCCTTGTTGCCGGGCGGCGGCTACGCCGGCTACGCCATCGCGGCGGCGCCGTTGCTGATGCCCATCCCCAAGGGCTCGAGCATGGTGGAGGCCGCAGCGATTCCAGAAACGTTTCTGACGGTGTGGACCAATCTGTTCGAGCGCGGCCGCTGCAAAGCGGGCGACATCGTTCTCATTCATGGCGGCACCAGCGGCATTGGGACCACTGCGATTCAGCTCGCCAAGGTGTGGGGTGCGCGTGTCTTCGCGACCGCCGGATCGGAAGCGAAGGCGCGCGCCTGCGAAGCCTTGGGCGCCGTTCGCGGCATCGATTATAAAACCGAGGATTTTGTCGAGGTCATCCGCGCGGAGACCAAAGGCTACGGCGTCGACATCACGCTTGACATGGTTGCCGGTAGCTACGTGCAACGGAATCTGGACATCGCCGCCATCGAGGGCCGCGTCGTTACCATCTCGCTGTTGGGCGGCTCGCGCGCCGAAATCAACGTCGGCATGATTTTGGTCAAACGCCTGACCTTAACCGGCTCGACGTTGAGGTCGCGAACGGTGGCTCAGAAGGCCGCCGTCGCCGCGGCCGTGCGTCAAAACGTCTGGCCGTTGATCGAATCAGGCAAGGTGCGGCCGGTCATTTTCAAAACGTTCCCGCTGGCCGAGGCCAGCGAAGCGCATCGGCTCATGGAAACTTCCAATCACATCGGCAAGATCGTGCTCACCGTAGGAAGTTAGGCGCCGAGGATAGTACCCAATCCCAGACCTGTCTCTGCGCAAAATTGGGGTGCGGGGAGCTTTTTGCCGCCTTCGAGCTTGAGCTTGAACACCTCGATCTGGCCACCCTGCGCGGAAATTCTTATGGAGTGCTCCTCGATTGCGGTGACAGCGCCGATTCGGCCTTTGACCTGCGAGAATGTGCGAGCCGAGTGTTTGCGCGCGTCATACAACTGCAGTCGTTTGTGATTGAACACGGTCCAAGCACCCGGCGCCGGGTCACACCCTCGGATCAAGTTATACGTTTGATCCACGTGGGTGTGCCAGTTGATGCGCGCTTCCGGATCGCGGCACCATCCCTCGTAACTCGCGCAAGACTCATCTTGCGTCGTCGCGTGCGCGCGTCCGCTCGCGACCAAATCCGCCGCCTCCAAGAGAGCCTCGACGCCCAGCGGAAACAGCCTGCCAAAATAGACTTTGCCGACTGTCTCGTCCGGACCGATCGGCGTCTCCTTTTGCAAGATGATCGGACCCTCATCGAGCCCGTCCACCGGACGGAATATCGTGAGGCCGGTACGGGTATCGCCCAAGATGATCGGCCAATTGATCGAACTGGGGCCTCGATAACGCGGCAGCAGCGACGGATGAAATTGAATCGTTCCGTGGCGCGGGATCGTCGCGAAATCCTGTGGCACGAACTGCAGCACATAGGCCAAAATGGCAAGATCCACATTGAGCGCCTGCAGCGCTTGGCGCGCCTCCTCGACCCGCAGCGATGGCAACGCATGAACGGGAATGTTGAGCTGCTCCGCGGCGAGCCGCAGGCTATCGGGCGCCTCGCCGGGC
>DATNKC010000377.1:0-4777 GCA_035603615.1 Steroidobacteraceae bacterium
GTGACCGACGATCACCGCGCTGCTGCGGCCTTCCGCCTTGATTACCGCCCCAACATCATTGACCAACAGGGGCATCGCATATTGTTCGATGCCGGCAGGACGACCCGACAGGTCGTAGCCACGCTGATCCATGGCGACGACCCGGTAGCGTCCGCTGAGCGCGTCCATCTGCTTGCGCCAGGTATACCAGAAGTCCGGAAAGCCGTGGATCATCACAATCAGCGGCCCCTTGCCGATCGCGACGTAGTGAATTTTCACACCATTTGAATCCGCGTCGTGATGCTCGACCCGGTCCCACAGGTCTTTGGGAGGAGTGTCCTTGGCCGGCGCGGGCGATGCACCAATCAGCATCGAGGCAAATAGGGTTGCGCACAGGAGATTTATTATTTTCATAGCGGCTCCCTCAATTCTCTGTTGATTCAGCATACCAGATGCGCGTTTGCACCATAAACGTGCGGGACGCTCGATTCCAGCGGCAGTCCGGGTAGGCAGGCTTTATACTCGAGCACAGGGAGGCTCGCCATGCCGAGCAAGGATAAAGAGGGCGCGCTGCAAATCGGCGAGTGGATCGTCAATCCCTCGCTCGATAGCATTTCGAAGGGCACCGAGACTCAGAAGCTCGAGCCCCGCACCATGCGCCTGCTCCTATGTTTAGCCGATTCCGCCGGCGAAGTAGTCAGCGTCGATCGATTGCTCAATGAGGTATGGACCGGCGTGGTCGTGGGATCGGCGTCGGTCTATCAAGCCGTATCTCAATTGCGCAAGCTGCTCGGCGATGTGGACCCCGAACCGACGTATGTCGCGACGGTGCCGCGGAAAGGCTATCGGCTCATCGCACCGGTGCGGAAGGTAGAGGCGTCGAGCGAGATCGCGGCCGTTGTTGAGACGCCTTTCGCGGAGACACGCGTTGCGGAGCCGGCCGACGGTATATCGCCGCCACCGGCCGACAGGTTCAAGACGCGGGTTATCGTAGCTGGCGTGGTGCTGGTCGCGCTTCTTGCTACGGGTGCGCTGCTCTGGAAAAAGTTGACCGGCGGTCTGACGTCGGCCGCCGCGAATTCGATCGTCGTGTTGCCCTTTATCGATATGACAGCAGAGAAAGCCGACCAATCGTTCTGCGACGGTCTCACCGAGGAGCTATCCAATTGGCTTGCACAAATCCCGACCCTACATGTTGTGGCGCGTACGTCGGCCTCTGCATTCCGCGGACAGGGTGAAGACGTGCGCAAGATCGGCAAGGCGCTTGATACGAACCACATTCTCGAGGGCTCGATGCGCCGATCCGGCGATCACATGCGGGTCACCGTGCAACTCGTTGATGCGCGCAGCGGCTATCACTTATGGTCAGAGGACTTCGACCAGCCGATCGCGGATGCAATCAAAATGCAAGAGGACATTTCGCGCTCTGTGGCCAATACATTGCAAGTGCGCCTCACGTCGGACTCTGAGCGACAGTTTTTGGCAAGGCGCTCTTCTGACCCAGAGGCTTATCAGTTGTACTTGCTCGGGCGGCACTATTCCCAGCAGGGAACCCCAGAGTCGACGGAACGCGCCATCGAGTTGTACAGCCAGGTCGTGAGCAAGGATCCGAAGTTTGCGTTTGGTTACACACAGCTCGCTTACGCCCGCCTCAATCAAGGCCTTTACAAGGAGCTACCGATTGCTGATGTGGCTGCAAACGTGGAACCGTTGATTGCCACGGCGCTGCTTCTCGATAGCCGGATGTCCGCAGCCTATGCCGTCAGGGGGACGCTGCGAGCGGCGCAAGACCGTACCAAGGAGGGCCTCGCCGATTTACGACTGGCGATCTCCTTGAACCCGAGCGATATGCCCGCCTTTGCGGAGATCGGCCACATTCAGTTCCTCGACGGACAGCCACGGGATGCGCTCCAGAGCTACGACCGAGCAGCAGCCTTGGATCCATTGAATTTTGCGATACAGCTGCATCGATGCTATGTGTTGGACGACTTGGCGCGGTATGAAGAAGCTGCGAATGCCTGTGAGCGCGCGCGTCTTTTGAAGTCCACGGCTTACACCATCGATGCCTTCACGTGGCTCGCCGAATCACGCGGACGAATCGATGAAGCGCTACGCTGGAATGAGGAAGCAATAAAGGCGCAGCCGAACGATGATTTCCAACTCTATTGGTCGCGATCGGAGCTATTCCTGTCAGTTGGCCTTCCGGCATCCGCGCGAGCGGCAGTGGAACGGGGCCGTCGCGCGACTAAAAGTGATGATGATGCAAACGTTGCGCTGGTGCGGGTCGTTTACCGCGAAGGGGGTGCGGAGGCGTTGCAAAGCTATGTCAAATCCCAGGGTCTCGAGCAATCGCAGCATGCGTCCGCGCTATTCGAAGCAGCTTACTCGCGCTTGCTTTCGGGAGATGCTTCTGCGGCCAAGGCATTGATTGCGCGCGCAGTGGTTGCGCCCGATCGGCCCACCGGCTTTGCCGAGTCTCCCTTTTATGCGAAGGGCTCACGGCTCATGGGGACTTCGTATCGGCTCGATCTTGCGGTCGCCGATCTCGCGCTGGGAGATCGTCTTGCTGCGCACCGTGAGCTTGAAACCGTGCTCACGATGCTCGATAGAATGATTGCCGCGGGTGTCGAGCGATACGGCGTGTATGAGTTGCGAGCCAAAGTTTGCGCGCTTCAGGACAAAGGCGACGAAGCGATGCGGAGCCTCGACAAAGCAGCAAAGCTAGGCTGGCGCAACTCATGGTGGGCAATACACGAGCCATATCTCGCTTCGCTGCGGCCACGCAGCGATTTTCAAGCGTTGATCAATGAAGTCAGCCGATCCAATGATCAGTTGAACAACAAAATTAAACCCGACACCTAAGGCGATCGGCTGCCCATTTGGGCGGTTAGGCAGGAGGCTTTAGGCACAATACGACCTCAACGAGCTTGGTGACGGCGTAGATGTGCCAGCCGGACGGTGGTCCGTTCAATACGGGCGGCGGTGGCGGCGGTGGCGGCGGTCCAAAGCCGTAGATGTGCCAGCCGGACGGTGGTCCGTCCGTCACGGGTGGTGGTGGCGGCGGCGGCGGTGGCCATGGTCCTAAGCTGTAGATGTGCCATCCGGGCGGCGGTCCCCATGCGATGGGCGGCGGCGGCTGTCCATGAGCGTGCGCTTCGGTCGGTGCACCGCCTCCCGATTCCAAAGGGATGGCTTCCCTGCTGACGGAGGGATCTCGTCCTATCACGGCGTCGGAGTAAGTCTCTAAGATCTTCAGTCCCGCAAGATATATCGTCTTGCGGTATTCGTACTGCGCTTGCTCCAAAGAGGGACGGTCTTCGTCAGAAGTACCTTGATTGCCCATGGTATGCCCTTCCTTGTTCGTTCTTTTGAAAACGCAACTGTGTCCATGCGCGATTGCCACGCTGCGGAATTATGCCGCAAATCCCGCGCGGGCAACAATCTGCAACTGGTTAATTTTTGACCAAGACCGAATCGAATGACTCTGCATAAATCGAACCCTTTAACACATCAAGTATCTGTAACTCGTTGAAAAATGTGATATCCGTATAATACTGAACGACCGTATAGTACCGCCCCGGTAGTCGTGCGCTTTACCAGACTACAAGCGCGGAGCTAAGCGCGGCGCGATGAGTTGGCCCGCATCCTTCAGCAGGGCGCGCGAGCGGCGCTTGGCAGATTTAATCAAAGCCTCTCGGGAACGGCGGCGTCTATAATCGAATCCGCATGCGCCACGCAAACCTGCTGATTCTCCTGTGTCTCATCGCTGCACCCGCGATAGCCCAGCAGATCAACATTCCCGCCGAAATGACCAATGAGGCTGCGTTGCCGCGCGTGATGCCGCGCTTCGCAAAAGCCGTCATCGCCTTCCAGCAGGCCGACCAACCTGCGGAATCAGCCCCGCTGTTTAAGGCGCAGCTCGTCGCCGGCTTGTACAGCGACGCCCTCGCAAGCGTCGCCAAGTTGCGCATACCGCTCGCCGATGATCCATCGCCGCGAGTTCGTGCGCGATACTTGGAATATGTGCTTTATGCACGCTCGCGATTGAGCGCCAATAAGACCAAGACCCCGTTCCAATCCGCCTATCGCAAAACCTTTCATGCGTTGATCGGTCCGCTCGACAATAGAACTTCCGCGCTGGCCGTAAACCATTTGAGTTTTGACAATCTTTCGCAGGCGAGCCAAGCCGTGGAGCAGGATCTCGCTAAGCTCAAAGGCAAGACTGCAATCTCACTGGCCGATAGCTTCAAATTAATCGGTGATTACAATGAGCGCGAGATCTACCGCGCGTTCGGATCCACCAGTGCGGATCTGATCGCCGAAGACGACGCGCATCGGTACACCGTACAGAAGAATGTGATTGTGCCAACGCCGGACGGCGGCAGCGTTTGTGCCCTCATCGTTCGACCACCGGCCGGAGCCAAATTGCCTGCGCTGTTGCAATTTACAATCTACTACGATCCGGTCACGCTGCTCCGCGACGCGCGCCGGTCGGCGTCGAACGACTATGTCGGCGTCATCGGACTGGTCCGCGGCAAAGGCTGCAGTCCCGGCGAGATCGTGCCCTACGAGCGCGATGGCGCCGACGCTGCGGCCTTGGTGGACTGGATCGCCGCCCAACCGTGGAGCGATGGCAAGGTCGGCATGTTTGGCGGCAGCTACAGCGGATCCACCCCTTGGGCTGCCGCCAAACATCAGCCCAAAGCCCTCAAGTCGATCATGGTCGGCGCTCCCGTCGGCCCCGGCGTCGACGTGCCCATGGAAGGAAACGTCGTCTGGAATTTTATTTATCCGTGGC
>DATNKC010000378.1:0-3420 GCA_035603615.1 Steroidobacteraceae bacterium
CTCATCGGCGCGCCCACGGACATTGGCGCCAGCGATCGCGGCGCCTCAATGGGACCTGAAGCGCTGCGAGTCGCTGGAATTCACGCGGCTTTATCGCAGCGTGGACTAGACGTGGTGGACTGCGGCAATGTCAGTGGCCCGGCCAACCCCGGGCTGCTCAAGGTCGATGGCTACCGTAATTTGACGCAAGTCACCGCCTGGAATCAGGAAGTCCATCATGCAGTGTATCGAGAGTTGACAGAGCAGCGCCTACCGATATTGCTGGGAGGCGATCACTGCCTGAGTATCGGTTCCATTGCAGCTGTCGCCCGGCATTGTCGCAACAAGCGCAAACCTTTGCGCGTACTTTGGCTCGACGCGCATGCCGATTTCAATACCCGTGAATTGTCGCCGAGCGGCAGTTTGCACGGGATGCCACTGTCGTGCCTGTGCGGGTTCGGCCCTCGCGAGTTGCTCCAGATCGGCGGAGCGACGCCGGCGATATCGCCGAAATGGGTTCGGCAAATCGGTATCCGCAGCGTCGATTCGGGCGAAAGACGTTTCGTGCATGAACAACAACTTGAGGTCTTCGACATGCGCTTCATTGACGAGATGGGCGTGCGGCAGACCATGGAGCAGGCGTTACAGGATATGGATGCCGATACTCATCTGCACGTTAGTTTCGATGTCGATTTTCTCGATCCGGAAATCGCCCCGGGGGTCGGCACCACGGTGCCCGGCGGATTGTCCTATCGCGAGGCGCAGTTGTGCATGGAAATGATCGCGGACACGGGTCACCTGGCGTCCTTGGATATCATGGAGCTGAATCCAGCGCTGGATGTGCGCAATAAGACCGCGGTGCTCGCGGTCGACTTGATCGGATCCTTGTTCGGAAAAAGCACTCTCGTGCGAAAGCCAGTGTCGTATGCGCAGAGGCTGGTGAGCGCTTAGCCTCAGTCGCAATCTCAACGCCTAGAAGCCCCGTCGCCTTGACTCCTCGTTCGGCTTGGCCCATCGTCTCTAAAAATAGAGGGGTGGGGACTAATATGCCAGCACGCACGACAAGCATTGTCCCCAAGTCCCGCGGGCTTGCCACGTCAGCGCTCTGTACCGCATTCGCGGCGCTGATCCTGTTTAGCACGCCCGGCGCGCCCGCAATTGCCGCGAATTCTTTGAAGGAGATGCCGCCGCTCCCTGCCGGATATGGGCAGAGCCGCTTTCAAATAGCAATGCGCGACGGCGTGCATCTCGACACCATCGTGCTCGCTCCCACTGATACGACGCGAAGCTTTCCGATACTGCTGGTGAGGACACCCTACGAGATCGTGGGCAGCTGGTCGTACCTCGAACCCGCATTCACGGCGGCCGGATACATTTTCGTTATGCAAAGCGTTCGCGGTCGCTACAAGTCCGAAGGCGACTTCATTCAAATGACACCGCACAAGAAGGTGAAACGATCACGCACAGACGTCGATGCCAGCAGCGACACCTTTGACACGATTGATTGGCTCGTGAAGAACATTCCGCGCAACAATGGACGCGTCGGGCTTCGCGGCGTCTCGTACGGTGGCTTCTACGCGGCGGCCGGCATGATAGATGCGCATCCCGCCCTTAAGGCCGTCTCGCCGCAGGCGCCGCAAGCCGATTGGTTTGCGGGGGATGACGTTCATCATAACGGCGCGTTTATGCTCGCCTCGGCCTTCAGCTTTTTTTCCATGTGCGATCGCCGTGCCGACAATTCCCACACTTGCGCGTGGGCCGCGCCGCTTGCGAGCGATGGCTACAAGTTCTTCCTCGACATGGGGCCGCTGAGCAACGCGGATGCGAACTATCTCCATGGCCAGTCTCCCGAATGGGACGTCATGATGAGCCATGGGACCTATGATGAGCTCTGGCAAGCGCGCAACATTCTGACCCACCTGCGCGACATCCGGCCGGCGGTGCTCGCCGTTAGCGGCTGGTACGACGCTAATAACTTGTACGGGGCTTTGCACGTGTTTGACGCCGTGCGGCGCAACAGCCCCAGGACTCCTGACACGTTGGTGCTGGGTCCTTGGGCGCACGGCCGGTGGGTCCGCGACAAAGGCGAATCGCTCGGTGTCCTGCGCTTCGGGTCTGCGACGTCGACGGACTTTATCGAAACCGTTGAACTCCCCTTCTTTGAAGCTTACTTGAAAGGGGATGCGCGCCCGAATCTGCCCGTCGCGCGCGTGTTCGATACCGGTCGCAATGCCTGGTCCTCTTTCGATGCGTGGCCGCCGAAGGCGGCCGAAAAAAAGACGCTTTATTTGCGCGCGCAAGGCGCGCTTGAGTTCGAGCCGCCCCCACCGGCAGGCACCGGTTACGATGAGTACATTAGCGATCCCGATCACCCTGTCCCGTTTGTCCGCGATCACGGCTTTGACATGGACCCGGATTACATGGCGCAGGATCAACGATTTGCCGCCAACCGCTCCGACGTCCTGACGTATCAGACCGCCCCGCTCACCGAGGATCTCACCGTGATCGGCCCGCTTCTACCGCGCCTCGTCGTTTCATCGAGCGCAACGGACTCCGATTGGGTCGTTAAAGTCATCGACGTCCATCCCGATGACGCCGGCGCGATTCAAGAGCTCGTGCGAGGCGATGTGATGCGCGCCAAATTTCGCAACAGCCTCAGCAAGCCGGTTGCGATGCAGCCGGGTCAGGCCACGAATATCGACTTCACCATGCTGGACGTTTACCACACGTTCAAAAAAGGCCACCGAATCATGGTTCAGGTACAGAGCAGCTGGTTCCCGCTCGTGGACCGCAACCCGCAGCAATTCGAGGATATCTACGGCGCGAAGGCGGAGGATTTTCGTAAGGCAACGCAGCGTGTCCTGCATTCGCCGGACCACGCATCCCACATCGATATCGGCATACTGCCTTCAGGACGGTAAGTCCCCCATGAAAACCATGTACAGCCTTCTGTTGCCGCTTCTAACAATGTCATTACTCGCCACGACCGCAATCTCAGCAGAACCGAAACGCTCTGCCGCCCGCGAAGCCGTCGCCGATGCGCAGCAGGTTACTCCCGGGGGCATCGATGAACTCAAAGCGGTCGAGATCGGCGGCATCAAGCAGTGGATCCATGTCCGCGGCAACGATGCGCGCAATCCCATACTGCTATACCTGCACGGCGGCCCCGGCTCACCCATGATGGCCGACAGCTGGACCTTTCAGAAGCCTTGGGAGGACTTCTTCACGGTAGTGCAGTGGGATCAGCGCGGCGCCGGTAAGACCTTCGGAGAATCGGGCCGCAAGGTTGATCGCTCCATGACCGTTGACCAGATGCAGGCCGATGCCGAGGCGCTGATCGAATGGCTGCGGCGCACTTACGGCAAGGAGAAGATTTTCCTGCTGGGCCATTCCTGGGGAAGCATTCTTGGGGTCAAGGTTGCGCAGCATCATCCGGAATGG
>DATNKC010000379.1:0-8403 GCA_035603615.1 Steroidobacteraceae bacterium
CCCTGACGGCCAAGCTTGCCGAGCACATGTGGCTGGAAGAATTGATTGATATTGCCGAGGGCCAAGCCTCCTGCGAGGTCTACGGCATCTTGAAGCGTCCGGACGAAAAATACGTCACCGAGCGCGCCTACGACAATCCGAAGTTCGTCGAGGACACGGTACGGGACGTCGCCGTGGCGCTCAATAAGGACAAGCGCGTCAAAGCCTATATCGTCGAGTCGGAGAATTTCGAGTCGATTCACAATCATTCGGCGTACGCGATGATTGAGCACGACAAAGAGAATGAAGCGGGCTAGGCCCTAAGAGACGCCGCGCTCCGCGCTTTGCAGACGTCCGATCATGCTGCGCAGGAAGACCTGATTGAATCGCAGCTGACATTCGGCGGACACCTGCTCCAGAAGAGTCGAACTGACTTTCATGACGGTCACCGAGCCTGAAGCGCAAATGGTCGCCGTGCGCTTCGCCCCGCGCACGTAGCTGGTTTCCCCAAAGCAATCACCGCTGTCCAAATAACCGAGCGCCTTGCCATGGCGCTGCACGCCGACCCGGCCTTGGACGATGATGTAGAAGCGATCGTCCATCTCGCCTTCCTTGACGATTTCCTCCGCATCCGCGTAATCCTGCCAACTGCTGGCGCGCAACACTTCCCAGATTTCGCCATGCGAAAATTCATGAAAGAACTTCAATTTCCGCAGCAGACTGAACTGTTCTTGCTGATCGATGCGGTTGTATTGGGCGCGCAACTTCTGATGCACGCGCGTCAATTCGGCGGCAAAGTCGAGTCCGGTCTTGTAGCGCTTCTCGGGATCCTTCTGCAGCGCCATCGCGGTAACGTTTTCGAGTTCCTCGGGAATCTCGGGACGAAGCAGGTGAATGGGCGGCGGCGTGGCAAAGACGATCTGGTGCAGCAGCTTTTGTAGATTGCCGGCCCGAAACGGCCGCGTGCCCGTCAAGAGCTCGTACATGACGGCACCGAGTGAGTACAGGTCGGAACGATTGGTCAACTCGATCGATTGCACCTGCTCGGGAGACATATAAGACGGACTGCCGGCAATACCTTCAATTCGCGAGATCTCCGAGTCGGCGACCAGCGCGATGCCGAAATCGATGATGCGTACATCGCTATCCAGCGTGAGCATGATGTTGCTGGGCTTGATGTCGCGGTGAATCACACCGCGGCTGTGCGCATAGTGAAGCGCTCGAGCCGCCTTGTAGACCAATTCCACGACATCGTCGATGCGCAGCAGGTTGTCAGGACGGCAATAAGCCGCGAGCGTGCGCGCACCGTGCACATGCTCGGTCACGATGTAGCAATGACCGTTCTCTTCACCCGCATCGTAAATCGGCAGTATGTTCGGATGCTGCAGCATCCCGACCATGTGCGCCTCGGATAAGAACATCTTGCGCGCAATTTTCTTGCGGTTCTCATCGCCGCTGGCATCGACGTTGTAGACCTTGATGGCCACGTCGCGCCCGTAGTAAGGATCATGCGAAAGATAGACGACGCCGGTGCTGCCGCGTCCGACTTCGTTGATGATGACGTACTTGCCGATTTTCTCGGGCAACGACCCACGGCCGGGCTGGGCTTTCGCAAGATTAGTGGAGCGAGTATTGGTCAAGGGTAACCGTGCGCCGCGCAGCGTCATTCGACTTCAGTGACGCGAGGATACTGGGGTGGCTTCAGCTAAACTGTGATTTGGGTCTGGCTCGGCCAAAGTGGTCATAACCTGAGACACCCGGCGCGAAATCCTCGCCGTTTAACGACCATGTCACCCCCGCACCGGCATGCAATTCACCGATCGGGGTCAACGTTAAGTTCAATTGATCCGCCGCACCCTGAAGCGCGGTGAAGCGATTCGCCGGCACGGCAAACAGCAACTCGTAGTCATCGCCTCCGGCAAGAGCCCAATCACGCGCTTGGCCCAGACTGACGCAATTGCGCATCGCCATCGACAGCGGCAGCGCTTCGACGCAGACATGTGCGGCAAGACCGCAGGCGTCGGCCAATTTTGGTAGATCGCCGACGAGGCCGTCGGATAGATCCATCGCGGCGCTGGCAATGCCGCGCGCCGCCTGCCCAAGCTGCACGCGCGGCGTCGGGTAGTCAAAACGCTGAATCAACGCTGCGACATCGGGCGAGGGTTTCGCCGCCGTCGGCGCCTGCAGGAATGCGAGGCCCGCGGCGGCATCGCCCAGCGTACCGCTCACCGCCAGGATATTTCCCGCCGCGCCGCCGCTGCGCCGCAGCGCGCTGCCATGCGCAACAGTCCCCAGAATTTGCACGCTCACGGTGAGCGGACCGCGTGTCGTGTCGCCGCCGACCAGTGCGACTGAATGCGCGTCGGCAAGGTCCAAGAATCCTGCGGCAAATTTCTCAAGCCATTCCGAATTGGCGCTCGGCATGGTCAAAGCCAGAGTGGCCCAAGCCGGCGCCGCGCCCATGGCTGCCATATCGCTCAAATTAACCGCCAGCGCGCGGTGACCGATGGAGCGCGCATCGGTCCCTTCCAGGAAGTGCCGCCCCGCGACGATGGTATCGACGGAAACCACCAAGTCCGCGCCCCGGGGAACATCGAGCAGGGCCGCGTCATCGCCGATGCCGAGCAGCACGCCGGACTCCGGAGCGCTCTCGCCTCTCATGAAAAAGCGGCGGATAAGATCGAACTCGCCGAGATCAGGTTCCATATTCGCGCGGCCGCAACTCTTGCGCGGCCCGATCCAGGACGGCATTGACGAACTTGTGCCCATCCGTCGCACCAAACTGCTTGGTCAGCTGCACCGCTTCATCGAGTGCCACGCGGTAAGGCAACTCGGGGTGCGACTGCAATTCGTGCAGGCCAAGCCACAGAACCGCATGCTCAATGGGATCGAGTTCCGGAGGCGCGATCTCGCACAATCCGGCCAGGCGCAAGTCCAACGCCTCGCGATTGGGGGCAATGCCTTCGATCAACCCTCGGAAGTATTCCAGGTCGACCCGATCCGCCTCGGGGTCATTGGCGAATTGCGTCTCGACGTCCTGCCAGGGAAGCGGATTGATCTGGATCTGGTAAAGAGCCTGCAGCGCCAGCCGGCGCGCCAGACTGCGGGCCCGATGGGCAGTTGGCCCTGAATTCGGAGTGCTCAGACAGGCCCCTAGTTGTCCAGGCGGCGCAACAGATTTGCCATCTCGAGCGCCACCAATGCGGCATCGGCGCCCTTGTTGCCGGCCTTGCCGCCGGCGCGATCGACCGCCTGTTCCGCATTGTCGGTCGTCAGTACGCCAAAGGCGATCGGCACGCCGGTCTCGAGCGCAATGCGCGCAATTCCACCCGCGCATTCACCCGCGACATAGTCAAAATGCGGCGTTTGCCCGCGAATCACAGCCCCCAGGGCAATGAGCGCGGCATAGCGCTGCGACAGCGCGAGCTTGCGCGCGACAATGGGAATGTCGAACGCTCCGGGCACGCGCACGATGTCTACTTGCTTATCGGCGACGCCGTGGCGCCGCAACGCATCGAGGGCGCCGCGCATCAGCGGTTCCACCACAAAGTCATTGAAGCGCGCGGCGACAATCGCGAACCGCAAGTCACGCGGCAGCAATTCTCCCTCGATTATTTTCGATTGTTCATTCGGCACAAGTCATTCCTCGCATTGCAGAACCCCAAAAGTATAGGCGCATCGCGCTCAGTCATCGCCATCCACATAGCTGGTGATTTCCAGATCGAAAGCGGCCAGTCCCTGCAGCTGCTTCGGAGCGCTCAGGACGCGCATGCGCTTCAAGCCGAGATCCTTGAGTATCTGGGCGCCGATGCCGTAAGTTCGCACCACTGTGGCGCCGCCGCTTTGCCGCGCCGGCTTGGCATCCAACAGACGCACGCTGTCCATGAAATCCCGCGGAGACTCTTCCGGCCGCAGGATCACCACCACGCCGGAGTCCTCCTTGGCCACACGGTGCATCGCCGCGCGCAGCGGCCAGCCGAGCTTCTCGTTCTTGACCCCCACCACATCCCGCAGCGTGTCCTTGATATGCACGCGCACCAGCGGCGGCAGCGTTGAATTCAGGTCGCCTTTCACCAAGGCAATATGCACGGTTTTGTTGACGTGATCCTCGTAGCAGCAGAGCTTAAAAGCGCCGTACTCCGTATCCACCGATTCCTCATAGATGCGCTCAACCGAACGCTCATTCTTCAGGCGGTAGCGGATCAGGTCGGCGATCGTGCCGATTTTCAGCGAGTGAGTCTTCGCAAAGCGCTCCAGATCCGGACGCCGCGCCATGGTTCCGTCGTCATTCAAAATCTCGACGATCATGGCGGCGGCGGAAAATCCGGACAGCCGCGCCAAGTCGCACCCCGCCTCGGTGTGGCCGGCGCGCGTCAGCACGCCGCCGGGCTGCGCCATCAAGGGAAAGATGTGCCCGGGCTGGCGCAAGTCTTCCGGGCGCGCATTGGGCGCCACCGCGGTTTTGACCGTGTGTGCGCGATCGTGCGCGGAAATTCCCGTGGTCACGCCCTCCGCAGCCTCGATCGACAGGGTGAAATTGGTGCGATGCGTGTGGTCGGTATCGCTCACCATGAGCGGCAGGCGCAGCTGACGGCAGCGATCGCGGGTCAGCGTCAGACAGATGAGTCCGCGGCCATAGCGCGCCATGAAATTGACATCTTCGGGACGTACGCATTCCGCCGCCATAATGAGGTCGCCCTCATTTTCCCGGTCTTCATCATCCATGATCACCGCCATTTTTCCGCGGCGAAGATCCTCGAGGATTTCATCGATCGTATTGAACGCAGCCATAAGTGCCTTAGGTGTCGGTTTTTGTCATGAGTCGTTCAAGATAGCGCGCCACGACGTCAATTTCGATGTTTACTTCATCGTCGACCCGCAGCCCGCCCAAGGTCGTCTCCTTGAGCGTGTGGGGAATGATATTGACATCGAAGCGCAAGCCTTCGACCTGGTTGACCGTCAGGCTGACGCCGTTGATGCAAATCGAGCCCTTCGGCGCCACAAATCGCATGAGTTGCGCGGGCAGCTCGAATTCCATGCGCCTGGAGCGCGCGTCCTCAGTCAGCCGCCGCAGCACGCCGAGTGCGTCGACGTGACCGCTGACCATGTGGCCGCCCAGCGCGTCGCCCGCCCGCAAACTGGGCTCGAGGTTGACGTGCGAGCCGGCTTTGAGTTTGCCCAGCGTGGTCTTGTCCATGGTTTCGCGTGACACGTCGGCGAAGAAGCATGCGCCTTGTTTGCGCGTCACGGTAAGACACGCGCCCTGCACGGAAATGCTGTCGCCCAAACCCACGCGTCCACTCTCGAGTCCTGCGGCATCGATGCCCAACTCCAAGTCGCCGCCGCGTTCTCTGACCGAGGTCAGATGCCCTACTGCCAAGACAATTCCGGTGAACATCGTTAATGCTTCTTTGGTTTGAGAATCAGGCGCATGTCGTCTCCGAAGCGCTGCGCATCGCGAAAGTCGAACGGCTGCTTTGCGGCGGCGCCGGCCTCGAGGTGCAGCAGCGGCAGCGCATCATCGCCCAGCAATCGAGGTGCGACGTATAAAATGAACTCATCGACCAGCTGCTTGGCAATGAAGGCCCCGGCAAGCGTGGGTCCGCACTCCACCAGCAGCTCGTTGACCTCGCGCGCCGTCAGATTTTGCATCACGGCATCCAGATCCAGGCCGCCGTCCGCGCGCGGAACCCGCTCGACCTTGATGTCCTTGAAGGGACCCAGCACCGCTTCGGGCGCCGCGAATACCAGCGCCTCATTATGATTGAAGATCCTCGCGGCGCGCGAGGTGCTCAGCAGGGTGTCGAGCACCACACGCAGGGGCTGGCGCACCCACGGCCCGTAATTCAGGCGCACGTTGAGCTGCGGATCGTCGCTGCGCACCGTGCCGGCGCCCGTGAGCACCGCGGAACTGCGCGCGCGCCAGGTTTGCACGTCGGCGCGAGATTCCGCCCCGCTGATCCATACGCGGCTGCCGCCTGCCGGCGCGGTGCGTCCATCGAGACTCATCGCCAACTTGAGGCGCACGTACGGTCGCCCGTGCTCGTGGCGCGAGAAAAAGCCTACGTTGAGCCGGCGCGCCTCATCGGCGAACGCGCCCACCTGCACGGCAATGCCGGCGTGCTGCAAACGTTCGATCCCACGACCGGCAACCTTGGGATTCGGATCACGGGTGCAACACACGACGCGAGCAACGCCGGCCGCAATCAAGGCGTCGGCGCACGGCGGCGTGCGTCCGGTGTGGCTGCAAGGCTCTAGGCTCAAGTACACCGTCGCGCCGCGGGCTTGCGATCCAGCCGCCTGTAGCGCGATGACTTCGGCATGCCCCTCGCCCGCGCGCACATGCCAGCCCTCTCCCAGCACGTGATCGCCGTGGGTGATCACGCAGCCGACGCGCGGGTTCGGATCCGTCGTATAGAGTCCGCGCGCCGCCAAGTCCAGGGCGCGCACCAGATACGAGCGATCCTGTGCTGTGATTTCCGTGTTCACTCTTCCTCTTCTGCTGCATCGCCCGGCAGCAGCGGCAATTGATCCTTGCTGGGCTCGCGGCGGCGGCGATGCCGCCGCAATTGATCGATCTCGGTGCGGAACGCGTCCAGGTCCTGAAAGCTGCGGTATACGGAAGCGAAGCGGACATACCCCACCTCATCCAAGTGCCGCAGCTCCTCCATGACCATTTCTCCGATGCTGCGAGAGGCGATTTCGCGCTCTCCCAAACTACGCAGTTTGTGACAGATTCTCGCCCCCGCCGCCTCGATCGCTTCCCGCGAAACCGGTCGCTTCTCGAGTGCCTTTTGCATGCCGGTCAGCAGTTTTTTCTCGTCAAAGGGTTCGCGGCTGCGATCTCCCTTGACCACCGTGGGCAGCAGTAATTCCGCCGCCTCGAACGTGGTGAATCGCTCAGTGCATGCCAGACATTCGCGGCGCCTGCGAATTTGCCGCCCCTCGCCGGCGAGGCGAGAATCGATCACCTTAGTTTCGGTGTGGCCGCAAAACGGGCAATGCATCGGAGTTGCTCAAGGTAAGGCGGCCACGCGCAATACTCAGGCAGGCTCGCGGCCATAGACCGGGAATCGCCGGCATATCTCCACCGCCGCGGCGCGCACGCGCTCGAGTGCCGTTTCATCGCCCATATGATCCAGCACATCGGCGATCCAGTGGGAGAGTTGTTGAACTTCGGGTTCCTTGAATCCGCGCGTCGTCACCGCGGGCGTGCCTATCCTGAGCCCGCTGCTGATGGACGGGGGACGCGGATCGTTGGGCACCGCGTTCTTGTTGACCGTGATATGTGCTCGACCCAATGCGGCATCCGCATCCTTGCCGGTGACGTTCTTGTCGATCAAATCCAGCAGAAATAAATGATTATCCGTGCCGCCGGAAACGATGTTGTAGCCGCGCTGTTGCAGCACCGCGGTCATCGCCCGCGCGTTCGCGATCACCTGCGCGGAATAAGTTTTGAATTCCGGCTGCAGTGCCTCTAAGAACGCCACCGCCTTGGCCGCGATCACGTGCATGAGCGGGCCGCCCTGAATTCCGGGGAACACCATGGAGTTGAATTTTTTGTGCAAGTCGGCATGCGGCCGCGCCAGGATCAGGCCGCCCCGGGGACCGCGCAATGTCTTGTGCGTGGTGGTGGTTACGACGTCGGCGAAGGGTACGGGGTTGGGATACACGCCTGCCGCGATCAGGCCCGCCACGTGCGCCATATCCACGAACAGGTAGGCGCCGATCGAATCGGCGATGGCGCGGAAGCGCGCCCAATCGATGACGCGGGAATAGGCGGAAAATCCAGCCACGATCATTTTAGGGCGATGCTCTTGCGCCAGACGCTCGACCTGGTCGTAATCAATGAGACCGGTGGCCGCGACCAGGCCGTATTGCACCGCTTTGAAGAATTTACCGGAGAAATTGACTTTGGCCCCGTGGGTCAGATGGCCGCCCTGATCGAGACTCATTCCCAAAATCGTATCGCCGGGATTGAGCAGCGCGAAGTAGACCGCGGCATTCGCTTGCGAGCCGGAATGGGGTTGTACGTTGGCGTAAGCCGCGCCAAATAGCTGCTTTGCGCGCTCGATAGCCAGGCTTTCCGCGATATCGACGTATTCGCAGCCGCCGTAATAACGCTTGCCCGGATAGCCCTCCGCGTACTTATTGGTCAGAACCGAGCCCTGCGCCTCGAGGACCCGGGGGCTCGCGTAGTTCTCTGAGGCGATAAGTTCGATATGATCTTCTTGACGCCCGCGCTCGCTCGCAATCGCTTGCGCAAGCTCAGGATCGAAGCCGGCAATGGCCATTTGGGCACTAAACATGAACGGATCTCCAAGGATAGCCGGTAATTGTAGCGTATAAGAGTAGGCTTCCCTAGCGAGATGGCCGCACCGTGACAAGGCGGCTCCAGTCGCGGATAATCAGCATGTTTCCCCG
>DATNKC010000380.1:0-2917 GCA_035603615.1 Steroidobacteraceae bacterium
GAGGATATCGCGGCATTGGACGCCATGCGCAGCCAGAAGACGCTGTCATTGAATCTCAATACACGCGAGGCGGAGCGTAAACGCTTGGAATCCGAGCGGCTCGCGCGCGAGAACGCCTGGCGCGCCGCGCATGACGTCAAGCCGGCCGCCTCGCTGGAAGAGATCAAGGACGATGCCACTGCAGGCATCCTGCTGGATGAGGCCTCGCAAATCGCCGCCGATCTGGTCGTGGTCTCGGCCAAGCGGGCGGCGCCGACCCAAGCGCGCCGCGCCGATGCGGACGCCAGTCCGGCACGCCGGCAGCCGCTAGCGCAACAGTAACGTGTACAGATCCCAATAGTCCTCGGCCAACACATTCCAGGTGTTGGCCGGGGCGGGCTTGGGCTTGTCGAAATCCAATTCGGTCACCGGCGGCGAGAGCGAATCCGCCGTCGGCACCGTATCGGCGGCGTTGCGGTACTCGCAATTGGCGCGCAGCCGGTCCAATTTTACTTTGATCAGACTGCCGATCTGCTTCTGATTGGCTACCGCGGCTTGCGCCTTCTGCACGCGCTGCATGTAGCTCTCGCACTCGGCGCGCGTGCCGAAGCTCATCTCGTGAACCCGCCGTGCCACGGCCTCCTTGGCGCGCGCCGCGAGCCCGAACGTATCCGCATTCTCGCACAGCAATTCCGCGTAGCTGATGATGGCCAGATTGATGTTGCGCCGGGCGGCCAGCGAGAGCCCGGGAAATTCCGGCGACGCCTCGTTCTCGATCGCGCTGCGCTCCGAATGCAGATCGCCGACGGCCGCATCGGCCATGACGACGTGATTGCGCAACAGTTCCAAAGCCTTCAGACGCCGGCGGCGCTTGAAGTAATGCCAGAAGGCGGTCAGTCTCCCGATCTCCTGCTGCTCCTCGGCAAGATGCCGGCGCTGCGCATCGGCTTCGGCGCCGGCGGCACGCAGCCGCTGATCCGCATCGGCGAGGCGCGCGTTTTTTTCCGCGTCGACATCGGCCTTGTGCTTCGCGACTTCGCGCGCTTCCTGCTGGCGGGTCAGATCGGTGGAAAAGGTCGACAACTGTTGATGGCAGGCCTTCCACAGCGCGCGCAGCTGAAAGAACACCAATGCGCCAAAGCCGGTTTTCGGATCGCCCAGCAAATCGCCCAGCGCATCCATCTGCTCCTGAATGCGGATGGTCGCGCCCTCCTGCTGCTTGAGCCGATCGCGCAGCAGGTGAAATTCGTCCTTGAGGTCGGCGTAGGCTTTCTTCAGGCCCGCACGATTCTGGAACAGCTGCATGAGCCGCTCTTCGTCGGCACTTGCTGAGCTCCCCTCCGCGCCACCTTTTAGAAACGTCAGCTTATCGATCAAAGTCCCGCCTCATCCCATGACAACCGCAGGTCACCCGATACGAAGCCAATCTTCGCGGCTAGAAGTGATGTCCCCGCTCGGCGCAATATTCCAGCCATTTATTTAGCATCATGTTCCGCGCCCAGCGCTGATCCAGTTCACGCTTGAGTCCCGACTGCAGTTTGGCCAGTTGCGGGTGGCGTTGAAAGCCCCGAAAGCTGCGCACTTCGGCCAGTCGCGCATCGTGATATACGCAAACCTCCAAATCCGGGTCGCGGAGCCGCGATGCCTCGAAATCGAACTCATAGGTGAGGCGAAACACGCTGGTATAGCGGCACAGTTCCAGGGGGGTGAGATACAGATCACAGTCCGCGGTGACCTTCGATACACGCTGCTCGGTGACATTGCGAAGTTCGTCCACAAGCCAGCCTAGACGCACGAAGTTGCTTTCGTACAGCGTCATGAGACTGACAAAGCTGCCGGGCCGCGCCCGCCATGATGTCTCACACCATTGATCCGCTATCATGTTTGAACTATACCACGCAGCTTCGAGATTTCAGGGGCGCAGTCGACGCTCGAGGCCCATGCGATCGAGAATTCTGGTGGAAATTTCTTCAATCGAGACTTCGGTGGCATCGAGTACGGGCACGCCGTGGCGCTCGAACAAAGACTCCGCGGCGCGCACTTCGAACGCCACTTGCGCGGCGGACGAGTAGCGGCTGTCGGGCTTGCGCTCGTTGCGGATTTGTTGCAATCGATCCGGCTTGATGGTCAGGCCGAACAGCTTTTGCGGGTAGCCGTCCAGCGCTCGCGGCATTTTACGGGACTCCAGATCATCGTCGGTGAGCGGATAATTCGCGGCGAACACTCCATATTGCATGGCCAAATACAAACAGGTGGGCGTCTTGCCGGAGCGCGACACACCCACCAAGATCACATCGGCGCGTTCGTAATCGCGCACCACCGAGCCGTCATCGTTTGCCAGCGCGAAATTCGTGGCATCGATGCGCGTGGCATAGGCGTGCGTGTCCGCCATGCGATGCGTCCTACCTGCGGTATGGCTCGATTGCGTCTTGAGTTCCCCCGCCAGCGGTGCTAGGAAAGGATCGAAGAAATCCAAGAAAAATCCGGTGCTGCCGCGGACCACGTTGCGCACATCTTCCTGCACCAATGTGCTGAAGACAACCGGCCGCATGCCCTCTTGCGCCGCCACCAGATCAATCTTGCGGACCGCTTCAATCGCCTTGTCAACGGTGGAGATAAATGGCACAGTCACTTGGCGAAATTCGATGCCGTCGAACTGCGTCATGAGACTGTGACCCATAGTTTCTGCGGTAATCCCCGTTTGGTCGGAAACGAAGAATACGGTTCGTTTAATCACGGTAACCTCGCCCTGGCCGGCACTTTCGCCGTAAAGTGTTTCATTTAAACTAGCGTCGGACAAGCAGTGCATCATGAAGCCCTACATCATTCCGTTTGAAAAGCTGAAAAATAAAGACGTCGAGCTGGTCGGCGGCAAAAACGCGTCCATCGGAGAAATGATCTCCGGCTTGGCGAACCTGGGGGTTTCGGTGCCGGGCGG
>DATNKC010000381.1:0-6391 GCA_035603615.1 Steroidobacteraceae bacterium
GCGCGATGAGTAGCCGACCCACTTCATGGGATTGGCGATCACATAACTGCGCTGCGCAAAGATGGCGCGCCGGGTATTGTCGAAATAATCGATCCCCTTGGCTCGCATGTACGCATCGCGGATGTCGCGGAAGTCGATCCAAACGTGCGCGTACTCGTGTCCGAATAGCGGCGGAAATGCCAGATACCACTGACCCTCGTTGACCCAATGAAAATCAAAGGTCGAGGTATAGGATTGCCACGATGACGCCGGCATCGGCGCGCTGGGCGAACCCAACCCCAAGATGTACATGATTGAGGATTCGTTGTAGCCGCGCCAACTCCTCTGGTGAAACCCCATCTCCGGCGACCACCCGAGCGCCACCACGCCGTCATCGCGCGACGCCCATGCCCAGTCGATACGCCGATATAGCCAATCGGCGATCTTGCGCAGCTCTTTTTCCTCAGGGTCCGAACCATCGAAATAGCTTTGACAGAACAGCGCGCCCGCGATGAACAGCGAGGTGTCGATCATCGACAGCTCGGAATGTTCGTTGAAGCGAACGCCGCTCTCCATGTCGAGAAAATGGTAATAAAAGCCCTTGTATCCCGCGAATCCCTTGGCGCCCGGCCCTTGGGGCGCATCGCGGAAGAAGCGCAGTGTCTTGAGCACCCGATCGCGTGCCTCGGCACGCGATATATAGCCGCGTTCCACCCCGATGGGATAAGCGGTGAGCGCGAAACCGACGGCGGCCAGGCTCGAGAATATGCGCGTCGGATACCGGTCGGGCACCAGACCATTTTTCGGATTGGCGTTGGCCCAAAAGTAATCGAAGGTCTTGTGCTCGATGTCCTCCAGGAATTCGGATGCCTGAGTCGGTGTTTCCGTCTCCTCCAGTAGCTTAGGCGGTGCGGCGGGCTTGAGCGCGCCGCAGCCGCACGCCAGCAGCATCGTCAGCAGCGGGCCGAATCGAATGGTGCGAAACATGTCCATTCCTGCGACCGGCGTGCTACGCCGTCGAAGGCGGGCGCGGTTCCTGACTCCCGCCCGCCACTGCCATCAGAACTTCGCCCCCGCCATTAATTTCAGCGTGCGCGGTACGCCATTGATGTTGCCGTTGTAGTTGTAGGGCACGGGATTGGGATTCGGCACGCCATTCGCACCCCAATTGTTGCTGGTATCGGCGTAGTTGTACCAATTGAAGACATTCAAGCCGTCCAGCCGTATATAGACCAATCCATAATGGCTGATCTGGAAATTCTTGGTGACTTGCAGGTCGAGCGTCCGATAGCCAAAAAAGTTTTTTGGCGTAGCCGATATCGGCGTGCAGCTGTTGCCAGTGGCATAGAGGACACCAAAACACGCGATGTCGTCGACCGGCGTGGGAGTGGCCAAGGTGAGCTTCGCGGCAACGATAAAGTCCCACGGTAAGCCGTAAGAGCCTGTGCCCACGATGCGGTGGCGGGGCGCCGCGTTCGAATTGATATAGGGATACTGCCCGATGGTCTCCTCGTCGAACGAATATTGCTGGGTGATATCCCGATTCTGAGTGGCAGACGTATACGTATAGGCAAACGTCGCACCCCAATGAGATTCGTTGGTAAAGGGCTTTTCCGCCGACAGCAGCACTTGGGTGGCCTTGGTCTCGATGCCGCTGTTGCCGAGGATCAGGCTGCCGAAACCGGGGACGGGGTCGCCTCCGAACTGGTTGCCGCCGTTTTGGAAAAACGCGCCGTTCGGATAGCGATTTCCAAGCGTAAAGACGAGGCCGTTCTTGCTGATGATGCGTGCAATCGTGGCGCTGGTATTCCACTCGCCCAGCGTGTTGCGGATGCCGATGCTGAATTGATCGGAGTAGGGCACCTTCAAATTGTTGTTGATCGCGTCCACCTCGGCGCCGATGTTGCTCGACGCCACCAGCGGCTGCAGGTTGCTCAGGCCGTTCAAGTAGTTCGGATTCCATGCGACGCAAGGCGTGGCGAAGCAGCCATTGGCGGCAGTGGCGCCGGCGTTCGGGAAATACACGGCGTAGAACGGCAGCGCGGATTTGGTCTGCTCGACCTGCAAATAATCATACAGATTGCGGTCGTAGGAGCGTCCGTAGCCGCCGAAAACGACATGCCGCTGGTCCGCATTCAAGTCCCACGAAAATCCGAGCCGAGGCTGAAACTCGCCGGTATAGGCGCTGCGGTTATGGCCGTTGCTGATGTAGTCGTTGACGTTGACGCCGCCCTTTGCCAGCGTTTGCGCGTAAGTTTGTCCGGGAAACAGCGCTTGCGCAGCCGGGTCCAGGCCATTCAAGCCCGCGACCACATTGGCAGGCGTCACGTAGTCCAGGTAGCCCAGGTTCTTTTCGTAGTCCCAGCGCATACCGATGTTCCAGGTCAAATGTTCGTTCTGCACCCAGTCATCTTGCAGGTACAAACCGAGTTGATCATCCTTGGCTCTCGCGGTCGGATTCAGTCCAGGGACGGGGTTCGTGAACTGCGCCTCGTAGGGCAGTGCAGCGGTCCCGGCCGGGGTCACGTTGTACCAAAATTGCGGATTGATGTCCTCGGCGTCTGCGGCCACCAGTTTGAGACTTTGATATTTCACGCCCGTCTTGACGGTGTGATCGCCGAGCCAGTGCAACTCGCTCAAGGTAAAGTCATCCTGCAGGCCGGGTCCCTGTTGACCCTTGTCTTGCGTGGCCAGCGGACTGGCAGGACCCGTATCCAGGACTTGCTGGTTGTTATTCGCTTGGACGGCGTATATCGACCCGTTGCCTACACCGATGGACGAAGGCGCGTTGAAAGTGGATTGGTGCGTGAACAACAGATCATTCAAGAACCAGTCGGCGCTGTGCTGCCAGCGCAGCGTGAATCTCGTGTCATTGTTGATCACCGAGATGGCCGATGAGGCCGCTTGCACAGGGCCGATATTCTCGATCTGATTCTCCTTGCGATACTTGATGGAGGTTTCGAACCGGTCGCTGTCGGTGGGTTCAAAATCGAGTTTGCCGAAATACGAGTCTTCCTGGAAAGGCAGTCCGGCCGGTCCCAATTGGGAGACCACACTGGCCGGCAGCAAGGTCTGAATGGCAACGCCATTCAAGTTGGAAACACCAGGTGTCACAGTGACCGGCGTGTCGTAGCGCTTTCCCTCATAAGTGACGAAGAAATGCAGCTTGTCCTGGATGATCGGGCCGCCGAAGGAGGCGCCAAATTCCTTGTCGGTCGAAGGGGTCTTTTCGCCCGAGAAACGCTCCGCGGGCGTCTCGGCACGCAAACTGCCGCCGGTGTATTGATCGTACACCTCGCCGTGAAATTCATTGGTGCCGGACTTGGTTTCAGCGACTATCGCGGCGCTCGCCACTTGATCGAATTCCGCCTTGTAATTCGAGGTGATGACCTTGTATTCACCGATGGCGAGCTGCGGGAAGGGGTTGCCCTGAGTAAAGTACTGGCCGCTGACGCCACCTGCGAGCACATAATTCTTTTGACCCACGCCGTCGATGAACACGTTGACGGAACTGGGGTTCTGAGCACCGCCCGTCAGCGATGTCTGTCCGGCGGAATTTACCGAAAAGATCACGCCGGGGACGGTATCGGCGAACTCCAAGAAGTTGCGCGTGAGTTGCGGCACGGTATCGATCGTCTGCAACGACACCGTCGTGCCGATCTCGGACGTTCGAGTTTCATAAATCCGCTTGGACTTGACCGTCACTTCGGACAGCTCTGCTCCCGGAGAGGCCGCGGCACCTTCGCCGGCCCCGAGATCTACCGTGGCCACGGAGGCGACGGTCAGCGTGACGGTCGTTTGGGTGCCGGGCCCGGCATCGACTTGGTACGTGCCGGGCTGCAAGCCGGGGAGGGTGTAGCTGCCGTCTTCGCCGGCCCTAGTCCGCCGCGTGACGCCTGTCGCGACGTTCCTCGCAACCACTTCGCTGCCCGCGGCAGCTTTGCCGCGCAAGGTTGCATCGGCCGTCTGCGCCCAGACGGCGGTCGGCATTGCGGCGCCCGTCGCCAGCGCGGCGCCGATGGCCGCCGCGAGTAAGATCTTTTTATACCAATCCCGTGTTCTCATGACCTTTCCCCCTGTGCGCTCATCCCACGTCCAAGCGTGGATGTGCTTATGTATTTCTTGAACTGCAATGAAAATTTTTGAACTCGGTGAATACCTCACGCGCGCGGGCGCAAGCCGGATGGCACGAGTTCGGAAGGCAGAGTGGGATTGCCAGATTGACGGGAATTTATTGGCGCGGCCGCCACCAGCACCGGCGCATCGCGCAAGACATCCTTGGCCTTTGCTAACATCCGTCCCCCTGCGAGCTTCCCCTCCATGGAAGCGCTTGTTACGCATTTCAAATCGCTTGCGGTCTAGAGTGCCGCTTGAGCTGACGTCGATGACTCTATTCCCTTTCACGATCCGATGTCCACTACATGGTTGTAGGGTGAAAGCGGCTTTTGGTTTTTTTTCTCAGCTCCGATGGCGATGATCGCGGCAGAATCTTCGTCTTGTAAGAAATACAAGAAAGCTTTTGAGCTCTTGCGGTTCTTCCCCAACAAGATTTTCAATTCACGAAAGTTATCTCGTGCACGTGAATTGGAGCGCGCCCGCGCGGCGAGAAAAAATAGTATTTGCATCGCCAACGCGATATGCTACAGTCAGTAACACTATGACCAGTAACACTACTCAAAGTCACGATCCTGGCGAATTGGGCGAGCTGGAACGCGCTGTTCTCGAACTCGTCTGGGAGCATGGCGTGCAGAGCGCCGACCAAGTGCGGGAACATCTCGTCAATCAAGGGCGCCCGCTCAAAGAATCCACTATTCGCACCGTGCTGCGCCGGCTCGAGGAGAAGGGATACTTGTGCCACTCCATCGAGAGCCGCACTTTTCTGTACCGCCCCGCGGCATCGCGCCAGGCGGTCGCCGGGCGGGCCGTGCAACGCATCGTCGATTGGTTTTGCGAAGGATCCGTCGAGACACTGCTCGCAGGCATGGTGGATTCGGCGGTACTCGACCGCAAGGAACTTCAACGCCTCGCCGAACGCATTGCCGCATCGAAGAAGGGGAAGAAATTGTGAGCACTCATTTGTTGCTTGAAGCCGCCGCGCGCTCCCTGGTGATGGGCGCGATCATCCTGGTTGCGCTGCGCCTGATGCGCATCGAACAAGTCCGCGCACGGCGCACCGCATGGTTGTTGGCGCTGGCCGGCGCATTGGCCATGCCATTTTTGGTGAACGCACAGATAGGACCGCGCCTGCTGCCGGACTTCGCCAGCGTCACGGCGCGCGCCACTCAAACGGTCGCGCCGGCCGCCGTGCAGCCCGTCGCGGAACCCGCCGCGGAACTTGCTCCCCAGACCGCCGCGCGGCCTCAAGAGCTTCGATCCGTATATGGAGATTATCGCGGCCCGCTGAGCGAATCGCGTTCGGGAATGATGCGGGACTCCCGGGTGCTCGGTGGTACGCCCGCCGCCATCGAGGACAATCGCGACGATTCGCCGCTGGCCGACGCCGCCTTGTCGCTCGCCGTGCTTGGCTATTGCGTTGTGGCCGCGGTGCTGTCGCTGCGCCTGTGCGCCGGCGTCGGCTTCGCATTGCGCCTGCGCAATCAGGCCGAGCGCGTCACTTTCCCGTTCGACCCGGAATTGGATGTGCGCACGACTAGCAGGGTGGCGAGCCCCGTGACGATCGGCTCGAGCGTGCTGTTACCCGGTAATTACACCGCCTGGGACGCGACGACTCTGCGCATTGTCCTTTCGCACGAGCGGGCGCACGTGCGCCAGAAGGATTTCTTGATTCATGCCCTCGCGGGATTGCACTGCGCTTTGTTCTGGTTCAACCCATTCAGCTGGTGGCTGCAACGACAGCTCGCGGAATTGGGCGAGGCGTTGAGCGATTGCGCCGCTGTGAAGGAGGCGGAGAGCCGCACAGGCTACGCCGAAATCTTGCTGGCATTCGCCACGCGGGCCCGTTGGCCACTGACCGCTGTCGCGATGGCGAGCGCCAGCAACCTAACGCCGCGCATCGAGCGATTGCTGAACGATCAGGGATTTGAGCGATCATTTGCTCCAACGCAGCGCCTGCCGTTCATTGCTGCCGGAGTGGTCGCGTTGGCGATGTTTGCGTCGACCTCGATGGTGAGGGTGCACGCCTCGCCGATCGACAACGCGACTGCCTCCAACCCACCCGCGCCTCCCAGCGCACTGCCGGCGCCCAACGCGCCGACGGCGGCCGACACTGCCACGCCCATCGCACCTTCGGTGCCCACACCTGCGGCGCCCACCACGCCTGCAGCGCCTCCGGCAATCCGCCCTCCGGCGTCCCCCGCGATTGAGAATGACGCTGTTGCCAAGGGCGAGGAGGGCGTCCTCGTGATCCACTCCGGACATTCGCGCATGATGTTCGATGCCGGCGATCGCCTGC
>DATNKC010000382.1:0-9622 GCA_035603615.1 Steroidobacteraceae bacterium
GGCATCGATGTGCTGCTGGATGACCGGGATGCGCGGCCCGGCGTCAAATTCGCCGATTCAGAGCTTTTAGGGATTCCCCACCGCATCGTGATCGGTGAACGCTCTTTAGCGGCAGGAAATCTCGAATATCGTAATCGGCGCGAGACCGAATCGACGGAAATCTCGGCCTCGGATCCGGTAGGCTATATTCGACATAAGTTAAATGGCTGAGGATACCTCATGCGGTCTGCCCAGGCGGTGCTGCTCGCGCTGATCGTCTCGTTTGCGCTGCCCGGCGCGTCGCACGCCGATCAACAGCGCGATCCGGAGCTGAAGGAACTGCTGCAGAAAATCATCGGCAGCGCGGATTGCTTCACCGATAAGTACGAATCGGAGGTCTGGTACAAGTCCATGGAACCGCGCCTCGCGCAGTTCGTGCCCACCCACGAGGAACGCGTCGAGATCCTAAATCACGTGTACTGCGAAGCGAAGCGGGACCCGAACCTGCAGATTCCGCCGGATTTGGTGCTGGCGCTCATGGAAGTGGAGAGTCGATTCGATCGCTGGGCCGTGTCGCCGGCCGGCGCGGTGGGCCTCATGCAGGTCATGCCCTTCTGGCCGCGTGAGCTGGGCGTTTCGAATCAACTGGTCAAAATTGCGCCGAACATTCGCATGGGCTGCGAGATCCTGCGCTACTACCTGCGCGTCGAGCATCACAATTGGTCGGCCGCCCTTGCCCGCTACAACGGCAGCGTGGGCCACACGAAATATCCGGCCCTGGTGATGCAGCGCTGGGAGCGCGCCTGGCGCTTCTAAAGCACCTCGAAGCCCTCAGGTATCTCGTTCTTTCTGTCAGCTGCGTCGCTCTCCTGGACGCCATCGACGCGCGCTTGCGCCGGACCCCGCTTGAGCCATTCGTGCAGGGCTTGCACCGCAGGAATACTGCCCTGAGCCAGCACTTCAACGGACCCGTCGTCTAGGTTGCGGGCCAGGCCGCGGATTTGTAGGCGCTTGGCCTCGAGCCGCGCGCTATGACGGAAAAACACGCCCTGCACCTTGCCAGTCACTAAATAGCGCCGGACGATATCATCCATGGCTAGCCGCGATTAGTGAGGCGCGGGGACGGCCGCCTCAGCGTGCTCATGCTGGGCATTGGCGAGCGCGGCGGCGGCGTGGTGCTTGGCTTGCAGTGCCGCCAGACGGGCTCGTTCATATTGCTGTGCCTGCAAGTGCGCTTCCGCCCGGGTGATGGCCGCCTGCGCGGCCGCGTACTCCGGTGAGGTGCTGCGCGTCGCGCCGGCGTCGGCAGCGGCGACGATTGCTTGGCGCGCATCGCTCATTTCTTGCACAGGCGGTCCCGTCTGGCAGCCGAGCAGACAGACGACACCGAGCAGAACAACCATGAGCCGTGACATAGAGTTGCGCGACACTAGCAATAGCCACCAAAGCCGTCAAACAAGCCGCCGTTATACAATATGTGTTTCGGCCTGACTTAATGCGTTGCGCCGGCGCAGCACGCACGCGCAATCCTGCATGATTTCCACGGAAGAGCATCGATGAATGAAGTACTGGTTCTGTATTATTCACGCCAAGGAAGCACCGCCGCCCTGGCGCGGCAAATCTGCCGCGGCGTCGAGGCCGTACAAGGAATGCAGGCACGATTGCGTACGGTCGCGCCCGTGACCGCCACGACGCAGCGGCTGGATCCGGCAGTGCCGGACGAGGGTCCGCCCTACGCCACGCATGATGACCTGGTGCAATGCTGCGGCCTCATTCTCGGCAGCCCGACTCGATTTGGAAATATGGCGGCGCCGGTAAAATATTTTTTGGACGGTACCAGTGCGCTGTGGCTGTCGGGAGCCCTGGCGGGCAAGCCAGCCGGCGTCTTTACCTCGACTCAGACCCTGCACGGCGGGCAGGAGTCGACGTTGCTGTCGATGATGGTGCCCCTGCTTCACCACGGCATGTACCTGGTGGGGCTGCCCTTTACGGAGGCCGGATTGTCTGACACGCGCAGCGGCGGCACGCCCTATGGCGCCAGTCATGTCGCCGCGCTCACCCCGCATGGCGAACTCTCCGAACACGAAAGCGCACTCGCACGCGCCCTGGGCACCCGCGTTGCCTTTCTCGCCGATCGACTCGCAACCCGCCCATGAGCGCAGCGTCGACCTCGCGCGCGCTGACGGTCTGGCTTTGGGTCGCGGTTGCCCTGAGCCTGCTGGCGTGGATTTTCGCCGGCTATTCCTGGCAGCTGTGCCTCATCGCCGTCTTGCCCCTGCTCGCACCTTTAAATGGTCTGGTGCGCGGCCGACGCCACACCTACGCCTGGGCCACACTGTTTGCCATTCCCTACCTGGCGTTTGCCGTCACGGAACTGTTGGCTAACCCGCACGCCCGTTGGGTCGCGTCACTGAGTCTGCTGCTGGTCTTTGCCTGGTTCTGCACTATGATTTTATTTTTGCGTGCTTCTCGAGTTCATCGCGAATAAAAGGAATGGTCAGGCGGCGCTGCTCGACCAGGGAGGCCTCGTCGAGCGCATCGAGAACTTCGAATAACGAGGGCAGATCCCGCGGCATTCTCTTCAACAAATACTCTGAGGTCTCGGGGGGCAATTGCAGCCCGCGCTGCGCCGCGCGCAACTTAAGCGCCTCGATGCGCCCCTTATCGTCGAGTTCGTGCAGCTGATACACGACACAAGCCGCAGCCCGCGAGCGCCAGTCATCCAGAACCCAGGCCGCCTGGCGCGGCGCCACCGAGGCTGCGAATATCAGGCGGCTGCGTAATTCCGCAGCCTCATTAAAAAGATGGAACAGGGCCCGCTCCCAGTCTTGATCGCCCGCGACCTGGTCGACGTCGTCGATGCATAACACGGGACTGCGTTCGTACCCGGCGAGCGCCTCCGGCGGCAATGAAATGGAGCGATCCAGTGGGAAATAGGCAGCCGCATCGCCCGCGCCTGCGCAAGCGGCCTGCAGCAAATGAGTTTTCCCCAACCCCTTGGCGCCCCACAACCACAGCGGCAGCGCACTCGGCGAGCGCAACGCCGTCAGAATCTCGGAATTCCGGCCCGGCGCAAAGCTCTCATAAACGGCACCCGCCCGCAGCCGCACTCCCAAGGCGAGCTGTTTCATGCCGCCGCCGCCCGCCGGCCATACACCATGATGTAGTCGATGCCGCTCACGGCGACGGTCGCAAACACCAGCGCTCCCAGCCAGGTGCTCACCCATTCGGGAGGCAGCGAAAATTTTGCGCGGCTCACGACGGTCAATATGAACCCTGCCTGGCACACCGTGTTGATCTTGCTGATGAGCGATGGATGTGCCGTGAGGGGTCCAATGAAGATGCGGTAGGCGGCCGCTCCCGACACGATAATGACATCGCGCGCGACCGCGGCCACCATCAGCCACAGCGGCACCAGCTTCATCAGGCTTAAGGTGACGAACACGGTGGCCAAAAGCGCTTTGTCGGCGATGGGATCCAGCACTGCGCCCAGCTCGCTTTGCCAGCCGAATCGCTTGGCGAGAAAGCCATCGGCCGCATCCGACAGCGCAGCGACGCCGAATAATATGATGGACAGCGCGAGGCGCTGATGGGCCAGCGCCATCGCGATGGGCACGACCAACAAGATTCGGATCACACTGATGATGTTCGGTATGTGGCGCACGGACCGAACTCGTTGCTAGCGATGCAATTGGAAGCGCTGAATCCCGTTCTCGCCGGCGGCAACCGGCTGCAACCGCCCATTTAACGACAGCGCACGCTGCAAAGAGTCGAGGCCGCCGCGCGTCGACAGCCGGAATCTGACCGTATCGCCCGACAAGGACTCCACGCTCACGTGCAAGATTAAAGAAGTGAGCGATTCGAGATAGCTCTCGAGACTCGCATAGTCGCGCAAATCATTGAGGCCGCTGACTTCAATGTCCACCGGCACCGGCGTGCCGCTCGCGGCGAACAGTCCCGCATATAAATCGGCGGCGCGATTCACGCCTTCCAGGGTGCCGGAGTATTCGCTGCTTCGATCCTGATACAAATGCGTCCAACGTATATTGGCATTCGCACTCGCGCTGCTCGCTCGTCCGATGAGCACGCCATCGCTGCCCATCCGCCGGCCAATTTCCGCGAAAGTGGAGGGCGATCCCGTGCTCACCGCGGCGTAATCGATGTGGAACTTCTGCAACTCCGCGCCGCTGGGCCACACCAGCGGCAAGCCGCGCGCCGTGGCGGCGGCATCGATCGCCGACTTAAGATCGGAACTATCTTCGGTGGTCACGACGCTGCCGCTCTGCGCGCCGGTTTGCACGCCCAACAGCACCAAGGTTGTCGGCCGTTCGTGACCCCACAAAGGCTGCCCGTTCTGCGTCAGCCACCTTTCGATGGCTGGCCCATCGAAGGCCACCCACAGCTGGCCATCGGGCGCGGCCCGATACTGCTGAACGTAGCGCCGGGCATTACTGACCAATGAACTCAAGGCGGGGTCCTCATCAGCGTTGCGACGGCCCGTGACCCGAATCAGCACGGTTTTCATCGCACCTTGGAAGGCGGCCGTCTGCGCGGCCTCGGAGCGGTCGGCGACGGGTGCCGTCGCCTGATACATCTCCGCACGCGTAACGCCCAAGGCTGCCTCGCCGAGGCAAAGGCCGACGATACACATCCAGACGATAGAAAAGCGCCGTAAGTACTGTTCCATGGTGTTGTAAAATACCACAGCTGAAGCGCCGGCCGCTTTGGCCTAGCCCCAAGATGAAGGATCCTTTAATGACTGATCGAGCGCCCGTGACCTATCGAGACGCCGGGGTCGATATTGACGCCGGCGACGAACTTGTGGAGCGAATCAAGCCGCGAGTGAAGCGCTCGATGAGGCCGGAAGTGCTCGGGGGCATCGGCGGGTTTGGCGCCTTGGTCGAGGTGCCGCTGGACCGCTACCGCAAGCCAGTGCTGGTATCGGGCACCGATGGCGTCGGCACCAAACTGCGCCTGGCCATCGACACACAGCGGCACGACGGCGTGGGCATTGACTTGGTCGCCATGTGCGTCAACGACGTCATCGTGCAAGGCGCCGAACCGTTATTCTTCTTGGATTACTACGCCAGCGGCAAGCTGGATGTCGGCGTCGGGGAACGCGTGATTGCGGGCATCGTCGAGGGGTGCGTGCAAGCGGGCTGTGCCTTGGTCGGCGGAGAAACCGCCGAAATGCCCGGCATGTATCACGGTGCGGATTACGACCTCGCGGGCTTCTGTGTCGGTGTGGTCGAGAAAGACGCCATCATAGACGGCTCGAAGACGCGCGCCGGCGATGTGGTACTGGGGCTGCCCTCCTCCGGCCCGCATTCCAACGGCTTTTCCTTGATCCGGAAAATTCTGCAGCTTAGCGGTGCGGACCTTAATGCCGATTTGCAAGGCGTCAGCCTCATCGATCGTCTCATGGCGCCGACGCGAATTTACGTCAAGCCCCTGCTTGCGCTGATGCGCGAGGTGTCGCCGCATGGCCTGTCGCATATCACGGGCGGCGGCCTGGTCGACAACATCCCGCGGGTACTGCCCGAGGGATTGGAAGTCGTGCTGGAGCGCAGCGCATGGCCGCGTGTAGCGATATTTGAATGGCTGCAGCAACAGGGCAAAATCGCCGATGCGGAAATGTATCGGGTGTTCAATTGTGGAATCGGCATGACCGTCCACGTATCCCCGAGCGATGCGCAACGCGCGATCGGCATTTTACGTGCAGCCGGCCAGGAGGCGCTCGTGATCGGCGAGATTCGCCCGGGAACGCGCGGCGTCGTCATCACTTGAGCAGCGCGCCGCGGCAGCCGATCGTCATCCTGATATCAGGACGGGGCAGCAACATGCGGGCGCTCATCGAGCGCAGTCAGGCGCCTGATGCGGCCTATACCGTGGTGTCGGTCATTTCGGATCGAGCCGATGCCGGAGGGCTTGAAGTCGCGCGGCAGTTGGGGGTCGTGGCACGGGCGCTGCCGCGACCAGCGGGCAGTGAACGCGCCGGCTATGATCGGGTGCTGGCGGCGGCGATTTCGGAATACTCGCCCTCGCTGATCGTACTGGCGGGATTCATGCGCATCCTGTCCGGTGAATTCGTCGAACGGTTTGCCGGAAGGATATTGAACATTCACCCCTCTTTGCTGCCCAAGTATTCAGGCTTGCATACGCATCGGCGAGTACTGGAAGCGCGCGAAGCCGAGCATGGCGTCACGGTGCACTTTGTCACCGAGCAACTCGACGGCGGCCCGCCCGTACTTCAAGCGCGCGTGCCGGTCTTGCCGGGCGATACGGAAACGACATTGAGTCAACGCGTGCTGATTCAGGAGCACATCATTTATCCGCTGGCCGTCAATTGGTTCTGCCAGGGACGATTGCGCTGCGAAGCCGGGAGAGCCCGGTTGGACGGCCGGCCGTTGGAGGAGCCCGTGCAAATCAGCAGCCTTCTGCCGGAGACGACTTCATGAAGATGTTCGCGGGCGCGCTTTTATTCGCAGTCATGGGATCCGCCAGCGCCGTGGCCCAAACGCCGGGCGAAACCGGCATCGAGCCGTTCGTCGCGCACTATGAAGCCTCATGGAAAGCCATCAGCGTGGGCACCAGCGAGATACAGCTGACGCACGGCACTGAGCCTGGAGAGTACCTGTACATCTGGACCATCACTGCGCACGGCATCTTTCGAATCGCGTATCACGACGACCTGGTGCAAAAGAGTTGGTTGAAAATGAACGGCGATCACGTTCGCCCGGATAAGTATTTCGGCAAAGAAGGCTCCCAGACGGTGGAGCTGAATTTCGACTGGCAGGCCATGCGCGCGACCGGCGTCTCGGAAACCAAACCGGTCGATATCAAGCTTCCGAACGGCGCGCAGGACGTCATGTCCATTCAGGTCGAAGTGATGTTCGACCTGAAGAATGGCAATTTACCCAAGACATTCCAAATCATCGACAAGGATCAGTTGAAGGAATTCAATTACACGCAGGAAGGCACCGCAAAAATCCGTACGGCCATCGGCGAACTGGACACCGTCATCGTGACCAGTCAACGCACCGGCAACAACCGCATCCTGCGCATGTGGTTTGCACCCTCATTGGGATTCGTACCCGTGCAGGCGGAGCGCAGCCGCGATGGCAAGGTTGAAATCGCCATGCGCATCAAAAGCGTCGATCGCTTGGTTCCGCTCGAGCCGCGCCTCAATCCTTGAGCCTGAGCCTCAAGTTTTCGGCAGGGTGACTCCGCGCTGGCCTTGATACTTGCCGCCGCGATCCTTGTACGACGTCTCGCAAACCTCGTCGGATTCGAAGAACAGCATTTGCGCCACACCCTCGTTGGCGTAGATCTTCGCGGGCAGCGGCGTGGTGTTGGAGAATTCCAGGGTCACGTGGCCTTCCCACTCGGGCTCTAAAGGCGTTACGTTGACGATGATTCCGCAGTTTTTCACGAACACGCCGCTTTCCAAGGCAAAATTGCCGGCCTCGGGAACCGTCAGGCAATAGACATCGTGGTCACCGGCGATCTCACGGACCGCCGCGACTTTGTGATTGCGATAAGCGGGCATTTCTTTGGAATGCTTGATGACGTCCGGAATGTGGCGATGCGCCGCGGGAACATCTGGGTAGATCTTGTTCCTGAGGCGCCATTCGTTGGCGAGGTCGTGGGTGGAATACAGATGTCCGTCGATCGGCTGATAAACCTGCTCATAGCCGCGAAACAGATCGCGATACAGGGGCATGAGTGCATCATTGGGACGAAGAGAGTGCGCCGCCGCCATCCGTCCGTCGCGCATCATGAACAAATGATCGGGCGTCGCACGGATTCGTTCGCCGTTGTCCAGTTCGATCTCAAGCAGAGAATCTCGACCGATAAATCGCGGAGCATCCAGGAGGCTCACGATCAGGCGACCCTGCTCGCCGACGCTATAACCCCAGAACAGTTCGCCCGAGTCGTGCCTTCTGGCCATTTCCTCGAGAGTCGGCGATTCGCCGTCGACTAGTGCGACGCGGGTATCGCCTGCGAAACAACGTGCATACGTCGAATTGTGCACGATGAGATCGTTGGCCACGAAGTTGTGCAGCTTCGGCACGGAAATATCAAAGACTTCCTCTTCGCCCGCAGGCTCAATGCTCTCGACGACGTCCCACATCGGCCCGTCGAGCAGAGGACTCAAATACAAATCACCTGTTGCCAGTGCAACTTTACGTGCATCGAAATACGACGCCGACTGGGCTGATGACATATGAACATTGATTGAACTCATCGCCACACCGCCCACGCGCGCCGCCATGCCGATCATGGGCCAAGCCTCCGCCGGCAGCGTGTCAAAGTTGCTTCGAAGCTTAGGCCGCGCCCGAATCATTGGCAGCACTTCAACGTCAAGCCTCTGTTGCTTCAAAGAGCCCGGGGTGAAGCCGATCCTCTCGGCAAAGCGCCGGATCTGATCCTTGTCCGTAATTTGGATTTTGCACGCACGAGTCCCGATGGCTGTGATTTTCTCGCGAATCAGCGAGAACACGCCGAAGCGAAGCAGCAGATGGTGCACGTCCTCGATCAGTCTTCGGGATTTCGAGTAATACTCGACAAACGCGCCCGCCTTCGAGGTGTACACGCTGCCGTCGCCGCTGAATAGCGACTGAAGAAACAATCGAACCGAGTTTTCGGGCGCGGTGAATACGCACTGGGGAACAAACTTATCGCCGGATCCAATATTCAATTCGTATTTTTTTAGCCAAGCATGCGACCGATTGCGCTCCGGTATGCCTCCCCGGCCTTGTCGATTGACGAGGCGGTAGCCGTAGCGTCCCTTGAACGTGACGGTTCCCAACCCGGAATCAGCCATGCAGGCTTTCAACAATTGCACCATAGCCGGGTCGGCCGTGGTGTAGGTCGGACTGTGTCCGGGCGTGTCGCACTGCCCCTCCGAGATCATCAAACCCAGCAAACTCGCCTCCCAATCGGGAATGGCTGTCTTGCCAAAGACCGGAATGTCACGAGCGGCCGCGATCCGATCGCCCGGACGCAAGTCGCTGAGCGGCACCCATCCCTTGAGCTTGAGGAAGGGATGATTTGCGGTGGCGCGAATGCGCATCCCGGCTCGAGTGCGCAGTTCGAATACTTCTTTTTTGCCTTGCGGCACGAATGCCGACACTTTGGCGGCCTTGAGGCGCCAGGAATCGAGCGCGAGCGTCGATTTACCCCAGCGCATTTCCGTAATCGGCACGTAGGCGCCGGTATCAGCGTCAACGACACGGGTGTCGCCGGTCACACACTTTCCGAGACATACCGTCAAAACGCTGCGCGGAATCCGAAAATATTCCACCGTGCTCGCAAGCGCAAAAGAATTCGGCGGTATGATGCACACTGGTCCCTTGAAATCGACGAACGATTTCTCGTCGAATTTTTTCGGATCGACGATGGTCGAATTGATGTTGGTGAATATTTTGAAGTCTTCGGCGCAACGCACATCGTAGCCGTAGCTCGAGGTGCCGTAGGAGACGATCTTGTGACCGTCCGAGACGCGCACCTGCTGCGCGGAAAACGGTTCGATCATGCCGTGTTCCGCGGCCATGCGTCTGATCCAACGATCGCTCTTTATGCTCATTAAGTTGCTTCAACCGTAATTTTGGGAAATGCCCGGCTATAGTCTTTGTTCAAG
>DATNKC010000383.1:0-2038 GCA_035603615.1 Steroidobacteraceae bacterium
GTGGCTCAAGTTCTACCGCGCGCAGCGCGATGTGCTCGACGCACGCGACAGCTATGGCAAAGCGGCGCGTCACGTGACCAAGGCCGTGCTGCGCGAACGCAAGCGCAAGCGCGGCCGCTACGAAGTGGTCGTGAAAGAAGACGTCGGCTACATCCGCGACACCATTTCCGGCGAGGTCATGCATCCCGGCGGCGATCCCGCGCAGGAGGCGCAGTCCCTGTATGTGGAGCAGTCACGTTTGCTCGAGCGGCTTGGCGCATTTGCGGGTAGCGCGCTTGTAGCTACCTCGCGTACAGGTACGTCTCTTGAAGGTGGCTCGCAAGCGCCCTTGGTAGTGTGGGATGTCGGGCTGGGCGCCGCCGCCAATGCGATGGCAGCCATCCTTGCGGTTGAGAATTTGGGAGCTGCGGTAGTGCGGCCGCTGCAGCTGGTGAGCTTCGAAAATGACTTGGATTCACTGAAACTCGCCTTGGACCACCCCGGATGGTTCAGGCATCTGCGCCACGCCGCTCCGCGGGCGCTGCTGCGCGACAACCTTTGGAACAGCGGTACTTCGCCGATCGAATGGCTGCTGCTGCACGGCGACTTTGCGGTGCGTAAGTTCGAGGCGCCGCCGCCCGACATCATTTTCTTCGACCCGTTCTCATTCAAGACGGACAGTGCGCTATGGAGCTTGAATGCTTTTCGCGAACTGGTGGGGACCTGTAGAGACAAACCCACGGAACTCTATACCTACACCTATTCCACCAGCGTTCGCGCCGCGATGCTGGCGGCCGGCTTCTACGTTGCCAAAGGGCGCGCCACCGGACCGAAAGGCGAGACGACCATCGGTCTGTCGGCGCGCGCCGCGGCCTCCGCGCATGGCCGCGAGCTGTTGGGACAGGAATGGCTGGCGAGGTGGGGTCGGAGCGACGCGCAAGTTCCCTTCGGCAGCACGGAGAAGGATGACTCCTGGCGCGAGGCGGTTCTCGCGCACCCCCAATTCCGGGTTTAGCGTCTACCCCCTTGGATCAGGGTCAGGTTGTCGATGACGCGTCGATCGCCCGCCGCTTTGCCGGCGATGCGCATCGCATCGCGCAGGTCCCAATCGCTGAACACGAAACCATGCAAATGCACCACGCCGTCATCGACCGAGACTTCGACGTGGCCATCATAGAAATACGGATCGTCATGGAGCGCGAGCTGCACGCGCTCCCGCACCTCGGCGTCCGGGACGGCATACGCAACGGGCGCCGCTACGGCTGCGGCAGTGCCGCAAAGCGCAATTCCCAGACAGGCGCAAATGGTCGCAGCGTGGTTTTTGAAGGGGCTATTCACGGCGGGCTCCGTTGAGTCGAAGGCAAATGGCTCTCCAAGGTTTAGATGCTGCGCTTCTGCGTCGGTTCCTGTCAGCGGCCAAACGCGTCGTTGTCGGGTGAGATTCGTCCGACGCCCGGTCAAAACCGCTTGTAAAATCCCACCGATAGGCCGCGTGGCAGAATCTGCACCGAAAGCGGGGTAGCGCGCGTGGTGGCCCAGTAACCGACCGCCGATCCCAATACCCATCCGGCAATGACGTCGGTTTGCCAGTGCTCCTGGCTCTTCAACCGTGCCAGCGCGTCGTAGGCGGGCAGCGCCTCCAACGCCCACACCCAAGGATAGTCGCGCGCGTAATTCGCAATGAACGGCGTGACGAAGCTTGCCTGCAGGGTCACCTCGCCGCTGGGAAAGCTGTCGCAGCAGCGTCCCTGCAATTGCCGACTCACGGTAAGCTGTTTTTAGGTGCGCATACTTTGGATTGCAAAGTACGGCGCATTCCCCCGCTCAGGGCAAGTTATTTTTCAGTTTAAGCTCAGTCGCTGATGGCCATCGCCACGGGGATCAGTCCTGTTGCGAAGGGCGAGCCGCTCAACGGCGCAAGCGCGCCGGATTTCGGATCGATTGTGTACGCGATCACGGTGTTGTCGTTCGAATTCGCGGCATAGGCAAAGAGACTGGTGGGATCGACCACCACCGCTGCGGGCTGCGCGCCGGCGGCAAACGGCGATCCGGGAATTGG
>DATNKC010000384.1:0-2190 GCA_035603615.1 Steroidobacteraceae bacterium
AGCCGGCAACGTGACCGCGGAGATGCTGCGCGAGCCGGACCCGCTGCCGGAGACCGTGGCGCCCGAGGCCGACAATCAGTCCAGCTTCCGCGCTCCGCAGTTCGGCCTCGGAGACTGACGGGTAAGCGTTAACCCATGGACTATGCGTCTTCGCTCCTGGGACTGCTCCCCGGCGGAAGGCGCACGCCGGGCCTGAAGGAGCTCATCGCCAGCGTTGAGTCCTATCTGCCGTCCGAGCAGGTGGAGCGCATCCGCCAGGCGGCCGAGTTCGGCGCCTCGGCGCATCAGGGTCAAAAGCGCCTTTCCGGCGAGCCCTTCATCGCTCACCCGGTTGCCGCAGCCGCCATTCTCGCGGACCTGCATCTGGACCCGGACACGATCATCGCGGCGATCCTGCACGATGTCATCGAGGACACACCGACGCCGAAGGACCAGCTGACGGCGCGCTTCGGCGCAGATGTGGCCGAGCTCGTCGACGGTGTCACCAAGCTCGATCAGATTAAATTCAAAAGCCGCGAGGAAGCGCAGGCGGAGAGTTTCCGCAAGATGCTGCTCGCGATGGTGCGCGACATCCGCGTCATCATGGTCAAGCTCGCCGACCGCATGCACAACATGCGCACTCTCGGCGTCATGCCGCCGGTCAAGCGCCGGCGCAGCGCCCGCGAAACGCTCGAGATCTACGCACCGATCGCCGAGCGCCTCGGACTGTACGCGGTCAAGCTGGAACTGGAGGATTTAGGGTTTCGCGCGCTGTACCCGTATCGGTACAAGGTTCTCGAACGGGAATTGAAACGCGCCCGCGGCAACCAAAAGGAGTTCATCGCCAAGATTGCCGAAACTTTCAAGGGTGCATTGAAGAAAGCCACGATAGAGGGCGCCGTGGAGGGCCGCGAGAAACACTTGTACAGCATCTACAAGAAGATGCAGAACAAGAAGATCTCGATCAACGAGATGGTCGATGTGTACGGTTTTCGCATCATCGTCGACAGCGCGGATGTGTGCTATCGCGTGCTGGGCCTGGTGCACAGCGTCTACAAGCCGATGCCGGGGCGCTTCAAGGATTACATCGCCATTCCGCGCGTCAATGGCTACCAGTCGCTGCACACCACCTTGTTCGGCCCGAACGGCGTGCCGATCGAAGTGCAAATCCGTTCCGAACAGATGCACCGCGTCGCGGAGTCGGGGATCGCAGCCCATTGGAAGTACAAATCCGGCGGCGACACCTTCGGCGGGGTGGAGCACGATCGGGCACGCGAGTGGCTGGCGAGCCTGGTGCAAATACAGGAAGGCGGCAGCTCGGAAGAATTTCTGGAGAGCGTAAAAGTCGACCTGTTTCCGGACAAGGTTTATGTGTTTACGCCCAAGGGTAAAATTTTGCGCCTGCCGACCGGCGCCACCACCGTGGACTTTGCCTACGCCATCCACACCGATGTGGGCAACCGCTGCGTCGCCGCTAAAGTAGACCGGCGCTTGGTGCCTCTGCGCACGCCGTTGCGCAATGGGCAGACCGTGGAGATCATCACGGCGAAGGGCGCCAAACCGAATCCGTCCTGGTCCAGTTTTCTCGTGACGGCGAAAGCTCGCGCGGCGATCCGCCAATACTTGAAAAACCTGAAAAAGGGCGACGCGCTGGAATTGGGGCGCCGGCTGTTGGGACTGGCGCTCGAGGAATTTTCGCTTAGCTTAAAAAAGATTCCGGCGGCGCAGATCGATGCGGTGGTGAAAGAACTCAATTTGCGCGACGCCGACGAGCTATATGAAAAAATCGGCCTGGGCGAGCGCCTGGCGCCGCTGGTCGCGCGCCGGCTGCAACCTGCGAATGGCGAGGGCGAGCCAGGCCAAGCCCAGGCGGGCGGGCCTCTCATGATCGCGGGCACCGAGGGCCTATTGGTGACGTACGCGCGCTGCTGCTTTCCCATCCCCAACGATCCCATCATGGCTTACTTGAGCGCCGGCCGCGGCGTGATGATTCATCGACAGAACTGCGGTAACCTCGCGGAGTACCGCAAGCAGCCCGACAAATGGCTGTCGGTGGCCTGGGAATCGACCCGCGGCCGCTTGTTCAGCTCGGAGATCCAGCTGGAGATCAATAACCGCGTAGGGGTGCTGGCGGCGGTCGCCTCGAGCATTGCGGGCACGGAAACCAACATCGACCAGGTGTCGTTGGAAGAACGCGACGTGAACAGTTCG
>DATNKC010000385.1:0-4931 GCA_035603615.1 Steroidobacteraceae bacterium
GATGGGTGATATTCCCATAAGCGAGGAGGATGCCGTCGCGGATGTATTCTTTATCCATCCGACCACTTATCTTAAGAACGATGTTTGGAACGTGCCCATCGATGCTCACACCCGTTACGGAGTACCGGTGCTTCTCAATCAAGCCAGCGCATTCAACGGTTGCTGTCGCATCTACGCGCCCCACTATCGCCAGGCCACCTTGAAAGCGCTGAACGACAGCCGCGTCGCGGTCGATCTCGCCTTTGGCGATGTGGAGCGCGCGTTCCGCTGGTACATGGCGCATGAGAATCATGGCCGTCCCTTCATCTTGGCTTCCCACAGTCAAGGCTCGGCTCACGCGGTCCGCCTGCTGCAACAGGACATCCTGGGAACGCCAGTGCAGCATCAGCTGATCGCCGCCTATGTCATCGGCGCGTTCGTTCCGAGCGACTTCACCACCCTCGGCCTACCGGTCTGCGACGGCGCAAACGAAACCGGTTGCATTGTGTCGTGGAATACCACGCAGGTTGGACGGCGCGGCGCCGAGCGGCTCATCCACGAGACAAATTATTGGTGGCGCGGGGCGTGGAGATCGAGTGGTCTCCCGGCCGCAGTTTGCGTGAATCCGCTTAGCTGGCGCCGCGAAGGTTCGGCGCCCGCGTCCGCAAACCTCGGCAGCGAAACGCTGTTGGACACCGTTGACGATCAATCGCCGGCCATGCCGGTAGTCTTGCAAGCCGCGACTCCGGCGCTCACGGGCGCGGTGTGCGATCAGGGTCTGCTGGCTGTCGATGTTCCGCTTTTCAAGCGTGGCTACGGCGGCACGCTTAGAACCGTCTACGGTAGTTTCCACGTGCTCGACTACGGAATGTTTTACGAAAATATCCGCCAGAACGCGCTGCAGAGAACCCAGGCGTGGCAACAGATGGTGGCCAATTAGGAGGTCGTATGCAATTTCGCACTCTCGGACGTTCAGGTTTGCAAGTCGCTCCGCTTTGTCTCGGCGGCAATGTGTTTGGATGGACCGCAACTGAAGCTGCGTCTTTCGCGGTGCTGGATGCACTCATCGAAGCCGGCCTCAACTTTATCGATACCGCCGATGTGTATTCGGTGTGGGTGCCTGGACACCGTGGCGGTGAATCCGAGACCGTCATCGGCAATTGGTTGCAGCGCCGGCGGCGGCGCGAAGACGTCGTGATCGCGACCAAGGTCGGTATGCAGATGGCCCCAGATCGCAAGGGATTGTCGGCCGCACATATCAGACGATCGGTCGAGGATTCGCTGCGCAGGCTGCAGACGGATCACATTGATCTGTATTTTTCCCATTCCGATGATGCGACGGTGCCTCTCGAGGAGACGCTGGGGGCCTATCAGCAGCTGATGGGCGCGGGCAAGATTCGGGCGATCGGCGCCTCGAATTACACGGCGGCGCGTTTGGCGCAAGCGCTCGAGATCAGCCGCAAAAGCGCCCTGCCTCGATACGAAGTATTGCAGCCGCAGTACAATCTCTATGCGCGCGCTGAATACGAATCTGAGCTCGAGCCGCTATGCCTGAAGGAGCAGCTTGGCGTCGTCACCTACTTCGCGCTGGCATCGGGTTTCTTGACGGGAAAATACCGCACGGCCGCGGACGCCGCGAAAAGTGCGCGCGGCAAGGGTGTGGTCGAGAAATTCCTCAATGCCCGCGGCCTCAAGATTCTCGAAGCGCTCGATGATGTCGCGATGCGCCATCGCACATCGCCCGCCAGTGTGGCGCTCGCCTGGCAGATTGCGCGGCCCAGCATTAGTGCTCCGATCGCGAGCGCAACGACCGTCGAGCAATTGAATGACCTGGTCGCGGCCACACGGCTGCATTTGGATGAGTCCGACATCGAGCAATTGAACGCTGCCAGCGCGTAAGCTGATCACGGCTCGTGACCCCCTACGCGCCGGCCTCAGTGACCCTTACACGGTGCCGTTCGATGATTTCAGGTCGAACCGATCCAGGTTCATCACCTTGTTCCACGCTGCAACAAAGGCATGAACGAACTGCTGCTGCGCATCCGAACTGCCGTAGACCTCGGCGAGGGCGCGCAGCTGCGAGTTGGAACCGAACACGAGGTCGGCGCGCGTCGCTGTCCACTTGAGCTCGCCGCTCTTGCGATCGCGACCTTCGTAGACTTCCTTCGCCTCCGAGGTCGCGGTCCAGTCTGTGCCCATGTCGAGCAGGTTCTTGAAAAAATCGTTCGTCAATGCCTCTGGCTTCTTCGTGAGAACACCGTGCGTGCTGAATCCGGCATTCAGCGCCCGCAGTCCGCCGACCAACACCGTCATCTCGGGCGCCGTCAGCGTCAGCAGCTGCGCCTTGTCAAGCAGCAGTGCCTCGTCGGCCACGGCGGACCGGGCCTTCCGATAGTTGCGAAAGCCATCGGCTACCGGCTCGAGAACCGCAAAGGATTCTACATCGGTCTGCTCCTGCGAGGCGTCCATACGTCCGGGTGCGAACGGGACCTTGACACTTTGACCGGCGTTCTTGGCCGCCTGTTCGACTGCGGCGCATCCGCCGAGCACGATCAAGTCTGCGAGCGACACCTGCTTGCCGCCGGTCTGCGCCTTGTTGAACTCGGCGCGGATGTTTTCCAGCGTCTTGAGCACATTCGCGAGCTGAGCCGGTTGATTGCTCGCCCAGTCCTTCTGCGGTGCGAGTCGAATGCGCGCGCCGTTGGCTCCTCCGCGCTTATCCGAGCCGCGGAACGTCGACGCAGAGGCCCAGGCGGTGGAGACCAGCTGCGAGACGCTCAGCCCCGACGCCAGAATCTTTTTCTTGAGGGTGGCCATGTCAGGCTCATCGATGAGCTCGTGATTCAGCGCCGGAATCGGGTCCTGCCAAACAAGATCCTCCTTCGGCACTTCCGGACCGAGATAGCGGGCGCGTGGGCCCATGTCGCGGTGCGTCAGCTTGAACCAGGCGCGTGCGAAAGCGTTCGCGAACTCTTCGGGGTGTTCCAGGAAGCGACGCGAGATTTTTTCGTACGCAGGATCGACGCGCAGCGAAAGGTCCGTCGTCAACATCGAAGGCGCGATCCGCTTCGACTTGTCGTGCGCGCTGGGCACCGTGTCGGCGCCCGCGCCGTTCTTCGGCTTCCACTGGTGCGCGCCCGCCGGGCTCTTGGTCAGCTCCCATTCGTAGCCGAACAGGTTCTTGAAGAAGTCGTTGTTCCACCGGGTCGGCGTGCTCGTCCAGGTGACTTCCAGGCCGCTCGTGATCGCATCGCCCGCCCAACCCGTGCCGAATGTGCTCTTCCAACCGAGGCCCTGCGCCTCGATGGCGCCGCCTTCCGGCTCTGCGCCGACATGTGACGCGGGGCCGGCGCCGTGTGTCTTGCCGAAGCTGTGGCCGCCGGCGATCAGCGCAACCGTCTCTTCGTCATTCATCGCCATGCGGCCAAAGGTCTCGCGAATGTCGCGGGCCGCGGCGACGGGGTCGGGGTTGCCGTTGGGGCCTTCCGGATTCACATAGATAAGGCCCATCTGCACGGCACCCAGCGGATTGGCGAGGTCGCGTTCCCCGGAATAACGCGTGTCCGCGCCCAACCATGTCTTCTCGGTGCCCCACGAAACGTCATGATCCGGCTCCCACACGTCCTCGCGCCCCGCGGCGAAACCGAAGGTTTTGAATCCCATTGACTCGAGGGCGACATTACCGGCGAGGATCATGAGATCGGCCCAAGAAATCTTGCGGCCGTACTTCTGCTTGATCGGCCAGAGCAAGCGGCGCGCCTTCTCGAGGTTCGCATTATCGGGCCAGCTATTGAGCGGCGCATACCGCTGCTGACCCCTGCCGCCGCCGCCGCGCCCATCACCGATGCGATAGGTGCCCGCGCTGTGCCACGCCATGCGGATGAACAATGGCCCATAGTGGCCGAAGTCCGCCGGCCACCAATCCTGAGAGTCAGTCATCAGCGCCGCGAGATCGTTTTTCAGCGCCTTGAAGTCGAGGCTGTTGAACTCTTTGGCATAGTCGAAATCCGCGCCCATCGGGTCAGACTTGGCGGAGTGCTGATGCAGAAGGTCGAGCGGCAAATGTTTTGGCCACCAGTCCTTGTTCGACGTGCCGCCGCCGAAAGTGTGATTGAAAGGGCACTTTGCTTCGGGTGAGTTGCTCATGCGATGCCTCCAACTAAAAATGTTCGTAGGGCAAATATAGTCCCTTGTTCCGATTTACGCTGTCATGCCTTTCTATTACGGCGATAGACAGCATCGATGGGAGTCGGGCTGGACTTCCGCCATCAAACATATTTGCAAGGCAGATGTGCGCACGCGCTTCGGACTTAACCTTTCTTGTCTTGATCCGCCGGGACAAATCGACGTATCGTCCAATCACTTCAATTATTCGCAAGGAGGGCTTCACTCGCAGACGAACTTGGTGAGGCGATGGTGATGAATTTTCGCGCTCGTTGCTCCCGCAACATGAATTCTGAACTCCGTTCGCCCGGCTTCTAAGCATGGCGCAACACACATTACCCAATGGCACCGAACCGCGGCGCCGAAAGCGGCTTCTGCTGTGGACCGCGCTGTCGCTGCTCATCGTGCTTGCCGTGGCCGCCGTGTGGTGGTGGCGTGGTCGCAATCCGCCGTTGCACTACGTCACTGCGCGTGTCACTCAAGGCGATATCCAGCGCGCCGTCAACATGACCGGCGCACTCAATCCGGTGGTGACCGCACAGGTCGAATCCTTTGTCTCCGGAAACATCAAATCGTGGTCCTGTGACTACAATACGCTGGTCACAGCGGGCCAGATCTGTGCGCTCATCGATCCGCTGCCGTTTCAGGTCATTGTCGATCAGGACACGGCTTCTTTGCACTCTGCGATGGCCCAACTGGCGAAGGATCGGGTCGCCGCCGCCAATCAGGCCGTGGTCTACGCCTATGACCAGAAGCTGATCGACCAAGGGATCGTTTCGCGGGAGACG
>DATNKC010000386.1:0-6041 GCA_035603615.1 Steroidobacteraceae bacterium
ATCACCATCGCCTTGATCGATCGGAATCGTCTCCAAATCGTTAACGGAGGTCAGCTGATCCTGCGGCGTCTGCAGGTTCACCAGATGGGACACGCCGGTTTTGCTGTCGAGCCAATAGGTTGGCGCGGTCTGCCCCGAACCCGACAAAGTCGCGAGCGCATTGTCTGCGATGTTGGACTCCGTCAATCCCGCACCGAGCGCGAAGGCACGATGAGCCGATATCAGAAGCGTCGGTTCTGCGAGCGATTGCTGAATCGCCACATCGGCAATGCCGGGTATGCGCTGCATCGCCGCAGCGACCTGATAGGCATAGGTCATGTTGACACCGATGTCGCGCCCGACGATTTGCACATCAATGGGCGCCGGCAGTCCAAAGTTCAAAATCTTGGCGGTGATGTCACCGGGCGGAAACGTAAACACAGTGCCGGGAAACAGTTTCGGCAATTGCGCCCGGAGCGTTGCGAGATACTCCTCGATGGGAGAGGTTTGATTTTTAAGACTGACGGTCACATCGCAGTCTTGCGGGCCGATGGTGGCGCTCGCGCTGTAGGCTTGATTGATCCCGCTACTCGGCAAACCGCAATTCTCGATTACATTGGCGATCTGTCCCGGCAATAATTGATGCAGCGCCTGGTCCACGAGTACCGCCACTTTGCTCGCCTCCTCCAACCGCAGCCCGATGGGCGCGCGAAAGTGCATGTCGATCTCGCCGGATTTGATACTCGGGAAAAAATCGCGCCCCAGAAACGGCACGAGAATGATCGATACCAACGGAATTACCAAAAACCCGAAGACGAAGCCCCAGCGGCGCGCGAGCGCCTCGGTGAGGAGTTCCCGATAGCGCACGCGGAAGCGCTCGAAGCGCTGCTCAAAACGCGCGTGAAACCGGCCGAAGAAGCCCTTCGGTTTATCACCCGCCTTGCGTTCGGCGACCTGCGCGCGCAGCAGATAGGCGGCCATCGTCGGCACCAGCGTGCGTGACAGAATAAACGAGGCCAGCATCGCGAAGATGATCGCCTCCGCGAGCGGGAGAAAAAGGTAGCCCGCGATCCCTGAGAGCTGAAAGAGCGGCAACCACACGATACAAATACAGAGCGTTGAGACCAGGGTGGGAACCACGATCTGGTTCGCCGCTTCGATAATGCCGGGCTCGAGTTCCAGCCCTTTTTCCAAATGCGCATCGATGTTCTCGATCATCACCGTGGCATCATCCACGAGAATGCCCACCGCCAGCGCCAGGCCCCCCAGGGTCATCACGTTGATGGTCTGCCCGAATGCGGCGAGGGCCGCAATCGAGGATAAAATCGCCAGCGGAATGGAGGTCGCGACGATCATGGTCGAGCGACCCGAGCCCAAAAACACCAGGACCACCAGACCCGTCAGCACCGCGGCGGTAGCCATTTCCTGCAGGACGTCTGCCACGGACTTGCGCACGAAGGTGGAGGCATCGCTCACAATGGTGATCTTGACGCCCGCCGGCAAAGTCTGTTCGAGCAGCGGAATCTTCGCTTTGACGCCGGCCACCACCTCCAGGGTCGATGCGTCGCCCGCTTTCAGAATCTCGAGCAGCACCGACTGATGTCCCTTGACCAACACGGCATTGGTCTGCGGCGGCCCACCCAAATGCACGTAGGCGACGTCGCCAACCGTCACCACGGCACCGTTCACGGTCTTGATCGGCAGGGAATTAAAGGTCGCGATTTGGACCGGCGAGGCATTGGTCTCGACCAGGAAATCCAGTGCACCAATCTTCTCATCGCCCGCGGGCAGCACGATATTTTGCTGCGCGAGCGCGTGCCCCACATCCTGCGCCGACAAATGATGAGCGAGCAGCTGTTGTTGATTGAGATCCACTTCGACATCGCTTGCCGTCCCGCCGTAGGGCGACGGTATCGCAACCCCGGGCACGGCGACCAACCCAGGGCGGATCAGATTGGAGGCCAGGTCATATAACTGCGATCCCGTCATTTGATCCGCGGCGACCTGAAGTTCAAGCACCGGCACGGACGAGGCGTTATAGGAGAGGACTTGCGGCGGGGTGATCCCAGCGGGCAGTTGCTTCAACACCGTTTGAGAGATGGCGGTCACTTGCGCCTGCGCGGCCGCGACATCGGTCCCCGGTTGGAAGAAAACCTTCACAATCCCGCGGCCGTAGAGCGACTCGCTTTCGATGTGTTCGATGTTGGCGACGGTTGTCGTCAGCGAGCGCTCGTAATAATAAATGACCCGTCCCGACATATCCTCAGGCGTCAACCCGTTGTAGGTCCAGATTATGGCGACGACGGGAATGCCGATGTTCGGGAAGACATCCGTGGGCGTGCGCAAGGCCGCGCGGCCGCCGAAAATCAGAATCAGGATAGCGAGGACGACAAACGTATAGGGACGTTTGAGTGCTATGAGGACAATGGCATTCATTCGACATCCCTCGCCAACTGGGCGACGCTGCCGTTGTAATGTTCTTAAGTCAAGGGCTTAAACCGCCACCCTTCGCTGTTTACCGAATGCCGCCGATAGGAAAAGTGATCGCTCACTTGTAGGAGGTTTCTGACCCCCGCACCCCTGGACCTGGGGGCCCGCTTCGAGGACGATAGCGTAGAACTACGGCGATTTGGAGAGCGATATGCGAAGTTTTCTTGCCGCATGCTGTGTTTCTTTGGCCATAGCCGTGATCGCGGCGGTGATCCTGGATTCCGTCGTCCAAGAGTCAGCCATGAAAGCGTTCTCGACATCAGAGGTCCGGAATTAGGAAGCCCTGAATTTCGATCTCCATGAAGGTTCGCCCGAGCGTGCCGACGACCGCGTAAAAATCCACGGATGCGCTTTTCTCCAGGTCCGAAAAAAAGCTTGCGATCCACGGCGCGAGGTAATCATCGAAAATCTCGCGCTCGGTGCCGGGCGGCGCGGCAATTTCCGCGCTGGCAAGACCTGCCATGATTTCCAAAAGAATGGCGGCATGATCTTCCGGCTCCGCTTCTGTCTCGGCACGCTCTATGCCGAGACGCTCCAGGGTTTGGCGGAGATTCGCCAGCGGTCGTCCGTGCAGAAAACCCGTTAGATAATGCGAGGCATACGGCATCAGTTCGCCGCGCCCGAGCCCAACGAACAACGCGAAATGCTCCCGCGCGGTGGTGTCGGCATCGGTCCGCGCGGCCGCCTTCGCGAGCGAGGCGTGTGCAAGGCCTAAGGGACTGCCATCGCCGCGCAGGGCAGCCAAGCGGCCGAGCATTCCCGCATCAGGACTGCGCATCAGCAGGGTCGCGAGTAGCGAATATTCCGCTGCACGCGCAAGGTCGACCTCATCGACCGCCGCCGCTCTTCCAGACTCGGGTGCGTGCATGGACTACCGCGGCAGCGCGCCGCCGTGAGATCGCGGAGCGACGGCGCCAGAACCTGCTTCACTACCGTGCGCGTCTCCCAAGGCGCCCGTGTCTCCCAAGCCGGCCGTCTGCCCTACACCGGCTGGCTGCCCCACGCCGCCCGCCTCTCTAACACCGACTGCCCCTACTTCGCTTGTTGTTTTTCCTATGATGGGCGGTGCGGCGACTGATCTCGCTGCCTCGAGCGCATCGTTGCCCTGCAGTGCCGACTGCTCGGGGCTCTCGGCGTCTTGCGGTATTTCTTGCGCGACATTCGTCAGACTTCCGAGCGCTCGAGCCACGAGATCCGGCGCTTCGAGCGGACCAAAGCCCGGTATGCCGTGATGATCGTTGAAGTCCCACTGGTTCTCTGCGATCCCGACAAAATCGCGAATGGCCGGATCCGCACTCCACGCACTGCGCAATGCGGCGCGCGTCAATTCCGGGGGGACGCCCTCATGCAAAAATTGCCGGATATCGCTGTCGGCGACGATCGATTCAATGGGCGGCAAGCTTGCCGGATCGAAAGCGGCTGGCGAAGGCGCGTCCGCCGGCGGCAATGAGGCTTCCGATTCGCGCTTCAATCTGAGCCAACGGGACAGAAAAGTCTCAGAGTCGCTCATGCTTCGTCCTTCGAACCACCGGCGTGGCGGGTGGGTAGCCGCGACTTGGCGCGCTCGCGCTTGAAGAAGGCCTGTTCCACATGGTGTTCGGCGATGAAATCTTCCACGATCTGTCTGATGGACGCCGGCATCGGCACTGATTCCACCAAATCATTCCCGGCTCCCGTCAGCGCCTCTCCCTCTGCCGGATCCGCGGTGACGCAGAGCAGATCGAGCCCCACCTCTCCGGCTCCCGGTCGGAGAATCACCCACAATCGCGCAGCGCCCGACGCCAGGTTTTCGCGATAGTTCGCGGTTTCAGTGCGGTGAAGTTCGATCACAGCGTCACCCGCATAGTAAGTCGTCAGATCTCCTGCGGCGTCAATCTGGGTCCAAGGCGACGCCGCGGGTACGCCTTCGAGCACCGACACCGGCCGATACAAGAAGTCCGCCCACGGGCTCTCTGCCTTGCGCCGCTCCACGATCACTCCGACACGAATGCGTGCAAGTGCCGCCCAGTTCAATTCAGTGCCTCGGTGGCATGCCGAACTGGCAGGCCGGTAATGAGATTCTGAGGTTTCAATCGCAGAGTCCTATCGATCGACATGGCCGCAATCATATAGGCCGGCGAGCCTCTGGCCTGCTCGACAATTTCGACATCGTCGGCAAAAGTCAGCCGATACAAGCCAACGACGAGTCCACGCGCGGTCTCATCAAGCTCATCACCGTTCCAAAGTGCATCTCCGATCCGCGTGGCATTGGCATCCAGGCTGACATACCAGGTCAGATTGACGTCGTGCAGCTCAGTTACCGGGTCGATCTTTACATCGATGGCGAGCAGGTGGCGTACCCAACGCGTGACCACCAGGCCGAGTGCCGTCAGCCCACGCCGGCCTGCCGTGAGATCGAGCGCCATGTCGAAGGAATCACTACGGTCCCAATACGTGCCGGCGTTGTCCTCATTCAGCACGTCGAGCTCCGTTGCGGCGGACAGTCCCAACATCGCCACCAAGGGTGAGAGCGGCTTGGCGCTCGAGCCGGGAACGGCTTCCTCATCGGCAGCGATCAGTGAGCCGTCATACGAGGTCAATCTCTGGCTGCGGAACAACAGCTCGGCTGCGCGCAGCACGAAGGCATCCTCGCAGCCATCCAAGATATTGCGCAAGATCACTTGTACAAGTTGATCGAGAAAAATGCGCGGAAATTTGCGCCCATGCCGTACGATCGCGAGATAGGCGGCCTCCAAAGTTGCATAACCCACCAGATGATCCCGCCACTCAATCATCAATTCCCAGTTCTCGCGCGCGTCGGCGTCGGCGATCGCCGCGATCCGCCACGGTTCCACCGGCTGTCGTGGATCCGCCAGCAATGCCTGGTGCAGCGCTCGTTCAGCCTCGCACGCGCCCTCCGGCGGCACCATCTCAGGGCGCGCCAGGTAGGCTTTGAGGAATTCGTCCGTGGCGACCAAGCCGCCGTCCGGACTGCGATCGAGCAAATGATGACCGCAAGAAAGCCAGAAATCGCGGCTCCCGCTCATTGGCGCGCTCGATCCAGAAGTCCTGCCAGGTCGATGCGCTCGGGCGCCGCCGCGTCCTCGCCGACGACTTCTACAAAGCTGAAGACAGGCGCCGGCTTTGCGCGGGAATTCGCCTGCAGCGTCCGAAACGATTCGCGGATAGCCTCATTTTCGTAGCGGCGTGACACGGCGACCAGCATTCCCGGGGCGTGATCGCAAAGGGATGCCGCGAACGCCATCTCCTCCTCTGCGGCGGCCCGCCCGGTCGCAAGATCAGGAGCCCCGCAGCGCTCAACCAGTCCGGCCGCCAATTGTTCGACAGCCGTGGAGCGTTGCTCCTCGCTCGCCTCGACGATCTGCGCCAATGTTGACCAGCCGAACGAGCTGATTCCCAGAAAACCGCTGCGAAAGGCGGTCCGGCGTTTGCCACTCAACGTTGCCGAATCCAGATTCGCGAACAACAAGGCGCCGGATATGGCCCATTCGCCGGGCTCCGCCGCCTTATCAAAGACAAACGTATCCGAGGTATCCGCTCGAACGGTCTTCAGAAGTTTCACGCGCGAACTC
>DATNKC010000387.1:0-5724 GCA_035603615.1 Steroidobacteraceae bacterium
AAGAGAGCCGCGATCAGCCCGCCAACACGGTGTTGTCGGTCATTCAGAAAGGCTATTCCCTGAACGGGCGGTTGTTGCGCCCGGCACGGGTCATCGTCAGCAAGGAACCTGGCGGGGACGCCAATTGAAAAAGACGCCGCATGTCCCCAAGTACGGTCACAACGTTCGATTTTTAGAGGGTTTTCACAATGGGTAAAATGATTGGTATCGATCTCGGCACGACGAATTCTTGCGTCGCGATCATGGAGGGCGGCAAGCCCAAAGTCATCGAGAACAGCGAGGGTGATCGCACCACGCCGTCTATCGTTGCCTTCACCAAGGATGGCGAGGTGCTGGTCGGACAATCCGCCAAGCGCCAGGCCGTCACCAATCCGGCGAACACCATAGCCGCGGTCAAGCGCCTCATCGGCCGCAAGTTCACCGACGAAGTGGTGAAGAAAGACATGGGCATGGTCTCCTACAAGATCGTCAAAGCCGACAACGGCGATGCCTGGGTCGAAGTTCAGGGCAAGAAAATGGCGCCGCAGGAAATTTCCGCGCGCGTTCTCATGAAGATGAAAAAGACCGCCGAGGATTATCTGGGCGAGACCGTCACGGAAGCCGTCATCACGGTACCGGCCTATTTCAACGATTCGCAGCGCCAGGCCACCAAGGATGCCGGCCGCATCGCGGGCTTGACCGTCAAGCGCATCATCAACGAGCCGACCGCGGCGGCACTGGCGTACGGCCTCGACAAGGACGGCGGTGATCGCAAGATCGCCGTGTACGACTTGGGCGGCGGCACCTTCGACGTCTCGGTGATCGAGATCGCCGAAGTCGATGGCGAGCGTCAATTCGAAGTGCTCTCGACCAATGGCGACACGTTCTTGGGCGGCGAGGACTTCGATCTTCGCGTCGTCAATTACCTGGCGGATGAGTTCAAGAAGGAAAGCGGCATCGACGTGCGCAAGGATCCCCTTGCCATGCAGCGCCTGAAGGAAACGGCCGAAAAAGCCAAGATCGAGCTGTCCTCGAGCCAGCAGACCGAAATCAACCTGCCCTACATCACGGCGGATGCGGCGGGTCCGAAGCACCTGAACATGAAACTGACCCGCGCGAAGCTCGAGTCGTTGGTCGAGGACCTGGTCCAAAAGACCATGGAGCCCTGCCGCATTGCGCTTAAAGACGCCGGCTTGTCCATGAAGGATGTGGGCGAGGTCATTCTGGTGGGCGGGCAGACCCGCATGCCGATGGTGCAGAAAGCGGTGAAGGACCTGTTCGGCAAGGAGCCGCGCAAGGATGTGAACCCGGATGAAGCCGTGGCGGTGGGCGCCGCGATTCAGGGCGGCGTTCTCTCAGGCGACGTGAAAGACGTGTTGCTGCTCGACGTGACCCCGTTGTCGCTGGGGATCGAAACCCTGGGCGGCGTCATGACCAAGGTGATCGAGAAGAACACCACGATTCCCACCAAGGCATCGCAGACCTTCTCGACCGCGGATGACAATCAGACCGGCGTGACCATCCACGTGTTGCAGGGCGAGCGCGAGCGCTCGACCGACAACAAGTCGTTGGGCCGCTTCGACCTCACGGATATTCCCCCGGCGCCGCGCGGCATGCCGCAAATCGAAGTCGCCTTCGACATCGATGCCAACGGCATCTTGAACGTCTCGGCGAAGGATGTGAAAACCGGCAAGGAACAGCGCATCGTCATCAAGGCCTCGAGCGGTTTGTCCGAGGCGGAGATCAAGCGCATGGTGTCGGATGCCGAAACGCATGCCGAGGAGGACAAGAAGTTCCGTGAGCTGGTCGGTGCGCGCAACAAGGCCGATGCCGCCATTCACACGGTGGAGAAGGCGCTCAAGGATGCCGGCGACAAGGTCTCCGACGATCAGAAGAAGTCGGCTACGGATGCGGTGGCGGCGCTCAAGAGCGCGATGAGCAGCGATGACCGCGATGACATCGACAGTAAGACGACGGCGCTGGAGCAGGCCTCGAGCGCTATCATGCAGAAGATGTACGAGCAGTCCGCGGCGAGTGCCGGTGCCGGCGCCTCGGGACCCGGTGCCGAGAGTGGATCGGCTGGACAGCACGCGCCCAAAGACGATGTGCTGGATGCGGAGTTCGAGGAAGTGAAGGACGATCGCAAGAAGGCCTGACGGCGGCATTTGTGATGCGTTAGATTGCGGACTGAAACCGCCGGTATGCATAGTGCCGGCGGTTCGTTTTTATGTGAAGGTCTTAGGGTAAGCAATGGCGAAGCAGGATTTCTATAAGCTCCTCGACGTGCCGCGGAACGCGTCGGAAGCCGACATTAAAAAGGCCTACCGCCGTCTCGCGATGAAATTTCACCCGGATCGCAATCCCGACGATCCGGATGCCGAACACCGTTTCAAAGAGTGCAAGGAGGCGTACGAAGTCCTCTGCGACTCGCATAAACGCGCGATCTACGACCAGTTTGGACATGCGGGCCTGGAGGGCAACCGCGGCGGCGGCTTCAGCGCCGGCGAGGCATTCGGCGATATTTTCGGTGAAATGTTCGGCGACATCTTTTCCGGCGGCCAGCGCGGCCGATCGCAAGTGTTCCGCGGCGCAGACCTGCGCTACGAACTCGATTTGGATCTGGAGAAGGCGGTGTTCGGCACCGAGACCGAGATCCACATTCCCTCCATGGGCGAGTGCAAAACCTGCAAGGGGAGCGGTGCAGCCAAAGGCTCCACGCCGAAAACCTGCGACACCTGCAATGGCCAGGGTCAGGTCCGGGTGCAGCAGTCCATCTTCACCATCCAGCAACCCTGTCCACGCTGCAAAGGCCGCGGCAAAATCATATCCAACCCCTGCGATACCTGTTTCGGCCAGGGCCGGGTCCGGCAGGAGAAAACACTGCCGGTCAAAGTCCCGGCGGGCGTCGATAGCGGCGATCGCATTCGCTTGAATGGCGAGGGCGAGGCGGGCCGCAACGGCGGCCCGGCGGGCGATCTGTATGTCGAAATTCGGGTGAAGGAGCATGCAATCTTCGAGCGCGAAGGCAGCCACCTGTCCTGCGAAGTGCCCATCACCTTTGTCACGGCGGCACTCGGCGGTACGGTCGAGGTGCCCACCCTCGATGGCGAGGTGATCCTTAAGATTCCCGCCGAGACCCAATCGGGGCGGGTATTTCGCATGCGCGAGAAAGGCGTGCGGCCGGTGCGCGGCGGCGCCGCCGGCGATTTGTTCTGCCGTGTCGTGGTCGAGACACCGGTGAGTTTGCGCGGCGAACAAAAGGAAATGCTGAAGAAATTCGCCGAGTCCCTGGAGCAGGGCAGCCATCATCCGAAGGAAGAGACGTTTTTTGAGGGCGTGAAGAAGTTCTTTACGCGCGCGGTCGAATAAGTGCGGCCGCATGCGCTGACCGTGTTCGGCATGACCGGCCGCATGGGACAGTCGCTGATCCGGGCCCTGCGGGAAGGCGCAGAGCGGGAAGGCGGAGCGCGCGAAGGCGCGGAGTTTGAGCTGCGCGGTGCAACCGCTTCCGCCGGCAGCACGCGCCTTGGGTTGGATGCCGCCGCAGACGGGCCGGCGACGGGCGTTCTGATCACCTCCGATCCCGCCGCGGCACTGAAGGGGGCCTCTGTGGCGCTGGATTTCAGTGTAGGGAGCGCGGTGGCTTTACATGCGCAGGCGTGCGTAAGAGGCTCCGTGCCCCTGCTGGTCGGTACCACCGGGTTCGACGCGCCTGCCAAAGCCGAGCTTACGCGTGCGGCAAAGTCGATTGCCGTGCTGATCGCGCCCAATACCAGCATCGGTGTCGCGGTGTTGAATGAATTGACGGCTGCCGCCAGCCGCGCGCTGGGCAGCCTCTACGATGTGGATATATCAGAGGCGCATCATCGGCAAAAGCGCGATGCACCCTCAGGTACGGCCTTGAAGTTGGGCGAGACGATCGCCAGATCGCGCAACGTGGCCTTAAACGAAGTCGCAGTTTTTGAGCGTCACGGCATGGATACCCCGCGCCGCGCCGGCAGCATTGGTTTTTCGGTGGTGCGGGCCGGCGACATCGTGGGCGAGCACACGGTGACATTCACCGGATCGGGCGAGCGACTGGAACTCACGCATCGAGCCACGGACCGGATCACCTTTGCCCGGGGGGCGCTCCGGGCGGCTGCCTGGCTGATTGGCCGTCCGCCGGGCCTCTACGAAATGAAAGATGTGCTGGGACTTTGAGAAGAAGCATGGACAGTGATCGCAGGCATCGTTAATATTCGCGCCCGGAAACTGATCGCGAATCAACCCATAAAGCGGGAGGACGTTCTCAAGAGCGCCTCCCGCTTTGCGCATCTGCGTCAACGCGCCGAAGCGCAAAGCGAGGAACCGGAGTGTCGACCCCTGCAGTGCTAGCTCTCGAAGATGGCACCGTGTTCCGAGGCGTCTCAGTAGGCGCAAAAGGCAACACGACAGGTGAAGTAGTTTTCAATACGGCGATGACCGGCTATCAGGAGATCCTCACCGATCCTTCCTACTGCCGACAGATCGTTACCCTGACCTATCCGCATATCGGCAACACGGGCACGACGCCGGAAGATCTCGAGTCCGGCGCGGTGTATGCCGCGGGCCTCGTGATTCGCGACTTGCCGCTGCTGCATTCGAACTGGCGTGCCACCGAGTCGTTGCAGAGCTTCCTGCTTCGCTGCAAGGTGGTGGCGATCGCCGATATCGACACCCGCAAGCTCACGCGCCTGCTGCGCGACAAGGGGGCGCAATCCGGCTGCATCATGACGGGCGAGAACATCGATCAGAACGCCGCCGTGCGCGCCGCCAAAAAATTTCCGGGCTTAAAGGGCATGGACCTGGCCAAGGCGGTCTCGACCAAAAAAATCTATCAATGGAATGATGGCCTGATCTGGAAGACGGCGGCCAAGCCGCCGCGCCCGCAGAGCCGCCTGCACGTGGTCGCGTATGACTACGGCATGAAGCGCAGCATCTTAAGAATCCTGGCGGAACATGGTTGCCGCATGACGGTAGTGCCTGCGCAAACTCCTGCAGATCAAGTACTTGCAATGAATCCTGATGGTATTTTCTTATCCAATGGACCGGGGGATCCTGAACCCTGCGACTACGCCATCCAGGCGATCAGCAAATTTTTGGAGACCGACATCCCGGTGTTCGGCATCTGCCTGGGGCATCAATTGCTCGGGCTCGCGAGCGGTGCGAAAACCATCAAGATGAAGTTCGGCCACCATGGCGCGAATCATCCGGTGCTCGAGATCGACTCGGGCCGTGTGCTGATTTCCAGCCAGAACCATGGTTTCGCCGTCGATGAAGCGACCCTGCCCGCCACGCTACGTCCGACGCACCGATCGCTGTTCGACGGCTCCTTGCAGGGCGTCAGCCGCACCGATCGGCCGGCATTCAGCTTCCAGGGGCATCCGGAGGCGAGTCCAGGCCCGCACGACCTGCGCCTGCTGTTCGAGCACTTCATGTACTTGATGGTGAAGCGCGTGCAGGCGAATTCCCGCGGGCGTACTCCGGTCAAGCAAAAATCGGCGGAAGGCTAGTGCCGAAGCGTACCGACCTCGACAGCATCCTCATCATCGGCGCGGGGCCCATCATCATCGGTCAGGCCTGCGAGTTCGACTATTCCGGAGCTCAAGCGTGTAAGGCCCTGAAAGAAGAGGGATATCGCGTCATTCTGGTGAACTCAAATCCGGCCACCATCATGACCGACCCGGAAACCGCGGACGCCATTTATATAGAGCCGATCAATTGGCG
>DATNKC010000388.1:0-11420 GCA_035603615.1 Steroidobacteraceae bacterium
AGCATTTCCGTGCCGGTGTCGCTGGTCGGCACCCTGGCGGTGATGTACCAGCTGCACTATTCGATCGACAATCTGTCGCTGATGGCGCTGATCATCGCCACCGGCTTCGTGGTCGACGACTCGATCGTCATGATCGAGAACATCGTGCGCTATCTGGAGGAGGGCAAGACACCGCTGCAAGCCGCCCTCGAAGGTGCCGGCCAAATCGGCTTCACCATCGTCTCACTGACGGTCTCATTGATCGCAGTGTTGATCCCGCTCCTATTCATGGGCGGGGTCATTGGACGCTTATTCAGCGAATTCGCGGTCACCCTCGCGGTCACCATCGTGATCTCCGGCGTGGTCTCCCTGACCTTGGTGCCCATGCTGTGCGCGCGCATTCTGAGGTCGACCCACGATCGCAGCCCAAGCCGCTTCGAGCAGATCAGCGAACGGCTGTTCAACAAACTGCTGGGCGCCTACGAGCGCGGACTCAACTTCGTCATGGCGCGCCAGACGCTGACCTTAGTTGTTTTCCTCGCCACCTTGGCGCTCACCGTCATTCTGTACGTCATCATCCCCAAGGGCCTGTTCCCGGTCCAAGACGTCGGCGTCATCCAGGCCATCAGCGTCGCCGACAACTCGGTGTCGTACAACGCCATGGTGGAGCGGCAGATGGCCCTGGCGGAGGCCATCCTCAAAGACTCGGATGTCACCGGATTGACCTCCTATGTGGGAATCGACGGTACCAACACCACGCTCAACAACGGCCGCTTCTTGATCAATCTGAAGGCGCGCGATGATCGGTCCTCGACCGCGGCCGTGATCGCCCGGCGCTTGCAGGGCGAAGTCGCCAATGTCTCCGGCATCCAGCTGTATCTGCAGCCCGAACAGGACTTGACGCTCGACACCACGGTGTCGCCGAACCAATACCAGTTTGTGTTGCGCGGGCCGAGTCAGCAGGCGTTCCAGCAATACGTGCCGGCGCTGATCGCCCGCATGAAGAGCATTTCTTCGATCACCGACGTCACCAGCGACCTCAACAACGATGGATTGAGCGTCAACGTCGAGCTCAACCGGCAACTGGCGGCGCGCTACGGCATCACGGCGGCCACGGTCGACAACGCGCTATACGACACGCTGGGACAGCGCATCGTGTCGACGATTTTCGATCAGTCCAGCCAGTACCGCGTGATCCTGGTGGCGAAGCCGGAAACCCTGCCGAGCATCGAGTCGCTGGGCAACTTGTACCTGCCGAGCCAGACCAGCAGCACCGGCCAGGTCCCGCTGAAAGCCATCGCCGACATCAAGATCACCAAGTCGCCGCTGGTCATCAGCCATCTGGCGCAGTTTCCTTCGGTGACCATCTCCTTCAATTTGGCGACGGATGCCTCGCTCAGCAAAGCGGTGGACGAAATCAATCAGGCCGAGCAGGCCGTACACCTGCCCCCCTCGATTACCTCGTCGTTCCAGGGCGCCGCGCAGGCCTTTCAGGATTCGTTGTCGAGCGAAGTGTTCTTGCTCATCGCGGCGCTCGTCGCCGTCTACATCGTGCTCGGCGTGCTCTATGAAAGCTTCATCCACCCGGTGACCATTCTCTCGACGCTGCCGTCGGCCGGCATCGGCGCCTTGCTGGCATTGATGATCGATGGCCACGAACTGGATGTGATCGGCATCATCGGCATCGTGTTGTTGATCGGCATCGTCAAGAAAAACGCCATCATGATCGTCGATTTTGCGCTCGAGGCGGAGCGCAAAGAGGGCAAGCCGCCGCACGAGGCCATCTTTCAGGCCTCGCTGCTGCGCTTTCGGCCGATTCTGATGACCACGCTGGCGGCGATGCTCGGCGCGTTGCCCATGCTGCTCGGCACCGGCACGGGTTCCGAGCTGCGCCGGCCGCTCGGACTTGCCATCATCGGCGGACTCGCGCTCAGTCAGCTCTTGACGCTGTTCACCACGCCGGTGATCTACCTGTTCTTCGACCGCCTCGCCCTGCGCTTCGGGCGCAAGGGCGCTGAAACCGCGTCGGAGCCCGCGCCATGAGCATTCCCGGGCTGTTCATAAAACGCCCGGTGGCCACCACGTTGTTGGCGGTCGCCATCCTTCTGTCCGGAATGCTGGCGTATGTGCACTTGCCGGTGGCGCCGCTGCCGAATATCACCTTTCCCGTCATTGTGGTGCAGGCAAACCTGGCGGGCGGAAGTCCGGAGATCATGGCCTCGACGGTGGCAGAGCCCTTGGAGCGGCGCCTGGCGACGATCTCGGACGTCAACGAACTCACCTCCACGAGCACGGTCGGCGCGGCGAGTATCGTCATCCAGTTCGGCTTGAGCCGCGACATCAACGGCGCCGCCCGCGATGTGCAGGCGGCCATCCAGGCGGCGCGCGCGGACCTGCCGACCACGCTGCGCAACAATCCCACTTATCGCGAGTTCAACCCCGCCGATACGCCCATCATGGTCCTGGCGTTGACCTCGGAAACGCTGACCCGTGCGCAACTCTACGATTCGGCCGATTCGGTGCTGCAGCAGCAGTTGTCGCAAGTCGACGGGGTCGGCCAGATTACGCTTGGCGGCAGCGCGCTGCCCTCGGTGCGCGTGGAGTTGCAGCCCGACAAACTCAACAGCTACGGCATCGGCCTGGAAGACGTGCGCGCGTCGGTCGCCGCCGCCAACGCCGACAGCGCCAAGGGCCACATCGATCAGGGCGACCAGCGCTTCGAGGTCCTATCCAACGATCAGATCAGCAAGGCCGCGCCGTACCGCGATCTGGTCATCGCCTATCGCAGCGGCGCGCCGGTGCTGCTGCGCGACGTCGCGGAGGTCGACGACGGCGCCGAGAATATCCGCAATGCGGGACTCTACAACGGAAAGGATGCGGTGCTGGTCATCGTCTATCCACTGCCGGGCAGCAACATCGTCAAGACGGTGGCGCAGATCAAGAAAGTTCTGCCGGCCGTCGAGGCCACGTTGCCGCACAATGTCCACGTCTCCATCGCCGTGGACCGCTCTCAATCGGTGAACAACGCAGTGCGCGATACCGAGCGCACCCTTTTCATCGCGGTGCTGCTGGTGATCGGCGTGGTATTCGTGTTCCTGCAATCGCCGCGTGCCATTCTGGTGCCGGCGGTAGCGCTGCCGCTGTCCATCGTCGGCACCTTCGGGCCGATGTACCTGCTCGGCTACAGTATCGACAATCTCTCGCTGATGGCGCTCACCATCGGCACCGGCTTCGTGGTCGACGATGCGGTGGTGGTTCTCGAGAACATCGTGCGCCATGTCGAATCGGGCATGGACGTGCAGGAGGCCGCCCTGCGCGGCAGCACCGAAGTCAGCTTCACCGTCATTTCGATGAGCCTGTCGTTGATCGCGGTGTTCACGCCGATCCTGTTGATGCCCGGCATCATCGGCCTGCTGTTCCACGAATTTGCCGTGACGCTGTCGATCGCAATCCTGTTTTCGCTGGTCATTTCGCTCACCGTCACGCCGACCATGGCGGCGTACATCTTGAACCGCGGCAAGCTGCATTCTCAGGCGCGCATTGCGCTCTGGTTCGAGCGTCAGTTCCAACGCTTCAAGAATGCCTATTCGCGCTCCCTCGACATCGCGTTGGATCACGCGCTTCTTGTCGGATTGACGCTCATTGGCTTGATCGTGCTGAATGTATTTTTGTTCAAGGTGCTGCCCTCGACCTTCTTTCCGGAGCAAGACAACGGCATCTTGAACGGCCAGATCATCGCCGATCAAAGCATTTCGTTTCAGGCGATGGAGCAGAAACTGGCGCAACTGCAGAGCATCGTCGAGCAAGATCCCGCAGTCGCCTCGGTGGCGGGCTTCACCGGCGGCCGCGCGCTCAACACCGCCAATGTGTTCATTGAATTGAAGCCCTTGGCGGAGCGCAAGCTCTCCGCGACGCAGGTTGTTGCACGCCTGCGGCCGAAGCTCGGTGCTGTGTCCGGTGCCAGGCTATTCCTGCAAGCCGCGCAGGACCTGCGCATCGGCGGCCGCCAATCCGCGTCGGAGTATCAGTACACGTTGACCAGCGATGATCCGAACGCCTTGTATAAGTGGGTGCCGAGGCTCGTGACCGCGCTCGGCAAGGACTCCGCCGTGGTTACGGACGTCAACTCGGACCTGCAGCAGAACGGCTTGCAGCTCTATGTCAATATGGATCGCGCCACCGCCGCGCGCTACAGTTTTGCGCCGAACCAGATCGACAACGTCCTGTACGACGCCTTCGGCCAACGCACCGTGTCGACCATCTTCAATCAACTCAACCAATATTTCGTCGTGATGGAGGTCGCGCCGGCGTATTGGCAGTATCCGCAGGCGCTCAACCGCATTTACTTCAGCACCGCCGCCGGCAACCCGAGCGGCACGCAGCAGACGCAAATGCCGGGAAACACGGTGAGTCCGGTCACGCCGGTGTCGGCGGTGTCGACGCCGAATGCCGCGTCCAATACCAATTCGCTCAATAGCAACGCCGAGGCCAATCAGCTCACCAATGCGATTGCCAATTCCCGGGGCGGCAGTTCGAGCGGCAGCGCCGATAGCACGGCGGGGGAAACGCTGGTGCCGTTTGCCGCGCTGGCCTCGTCCGTCAGCAACCATACGGCCACGCAGGTCAGCCATCAGGGCGGCTTGGTGGCCGCCACGATTTCCTTCAACCTGCCGGCGGGCGGTTCCCTCAGCAAAGCCACGGTGCAAATTGCGGAAGTTTCGCGGGAACTGGGTGTGCCGGCCTCCATCCACGGCAGTTTCGCCGGCGCCGCGCAAGTGTATGCGCAGTCGATGTCGACCATGCCGCTGCTGATTCTCGCGGCACTGGTGGCGGTGTACATCGTGCTCGGCATTCTCTACGAGAACACGGTGCATCCCATCACGATCCTCTCGACGCTGCCGTCGGCGGGAATCGGCGCCACCCTGGCGCTGCTGATCTTCGGTACGCCGTTCTCGGTCATCGCCATGATCGGCATCATTCTGTTGATCGGCATCGTCAAGAAGAACGCTATCATGATGATCGACGTCGCCATTCATCAGCAGCGCGCCGGGATGGAGCCGCGGCAGGCGATCCACGATGCGGCCGTGGTACGTTTGCGGCCGATCATGATGACTACCGCTGCCGCCGTGCTGGGTGCGGTTCCGTTGGCCATCGGCATCGGCCAGGGCGCCTCGCTGCGCCAGCCGTTGGGCATCACAGTTATGGGCGGCTTGATCTTAAGCCAGGTGTTTACTCTGTACACGACACCGGTGATCTACCTGTACCTCGACCGCTTGCGCATGAAGCTGGTCCGGTGGTCAGCCACGATGCCGTGGAATCGACAATTGGACGCGAGCGCATCGACATGAACACTCTCCGCAACGCGCTGGCATTCTCACTTGCGCTGCTGCTCGGCGGCTGCCTGGTCGGCCCCGACTATCACCGCCCGCCGGTGCCAACGCCCTCCCAGTACAAGGAACTGCCCGGCTGGACGGTGGCTGCGCCCGCGGCCGACCAACCCAAGGGAGATTGGTGGACCGTGTTCAACGATCCGTTGCTCGATGAACTCGAACCCACGGTGTCGGTCTCCAACCAGACCGTGCGTCAGGACTACGCCAACTACCAGGAAGCGTTGGCCGAAGTTCAGGTGGCCCGCAGCGCCTTGTTCCCGACCGTCGGGGTCACCGGCACCGTTACCAAGCAGCACGCTGCAAGCGGCCTGAACACCCCCGGTTTTGGCGGAACGCTGACCGCCGGATCGCTCGAGGGCAATGTTGCCTGGGCCCCAGACCTCTGGGGCGCCGTCCGCCGCAATATCGAGTCGAGCAAGGCGACCGCGCAGGCGAGCGCGGCGACGCTCGCGAACGCCACGCTCTCAGAGCAGACCGCGCTGGCGACCGCGGTCATCGAATTGCGGGTGACCGACGCCAACATCGATCTTTTGACTCAGACGGTGGCGGCCTTCAAGGAATTTCTGCGCGTGGTGAGCGCCCAGGGGATAGCGGGCACCACGCCGCCGTCCGATGTCATCACCGCGCGAACCCAGCTGGAAAACACCCAGTCGAGTTTGATTGCGCTCGGTGTATCCCGTGCGCAGTTCGCGCACGCGATTGCCGTGCTGGTCGGCAAGAATCCCGAGGACCTCGATATTGCGTACAGCACCAAGGTTCCGACGCTGCCGACGGTGCCGGTTGCGGTGCCGTCCACCTTGCTGCAACGCCGGCCGGACATCGCCATCGCGGAACGCCAGATGGCCGCGGCCAATGCGCAGATCGGCGTCGCCGTCGCGGCGTATTATCCGAACTTGAGTCTCTCGGCCGCGGGCGGCTTTTCGCAGTCGCCGCTTGCGGGACTGCTGCACGCCGCCAACCATGTGTGGTCGCTGGGGGCGAATGCAACGGAGAATTTGTTTCAGGGCGGCCTGACCCGCGCGCAAGTGGCCGCCGCCAAGGCGACCTACGAGGGGACCGTCGCCAACTATCGCGGCACCGTGCTCAAGGCGCTGCAAAACGTCGAGGACGACCTCGCAGGCATCCGAATTCTCGCCGAGCAAGACGAGGTGCTGCAATCCGCCGTGCGCGACGCCACGCGAGGAACCGAAATCGCGTTCAACGAATACAAGGCCGGAACCGTCGACTACACCACCGCTGCCACCGCCCAGGCGACGCAATTGAGCATCCAGGAGACCGCCCTGAACGTGGAGCAACAGCGCCTGCTCGATGCGGTATCACTCATCGGCGATCTGGGCGGCGGCTGGTCGGCCAGTGAGCTGCAAAATCCCTGAAAATTCAGCTCAGCGTGCCGAGCGAGGTTTCCAATTCATTGGCCAGCGCGATGAGCTTGGGGCGCACCTTTTCCAGCAAGAAATCCTTGGAAACCATGTAGGCGGGCGCACCGCAATTGATCGACATGGGCGGCAGGCCGCCGCCGGGCCGCACGGGCACGGCAATGCCATTGACATCCTTCTGCCATTCGCCAAATGAGCAACACACGCCCAACTCGCGGATATCGCCCAGCGCACGCTCGAGGCCCGCTTTGATTTCCAGCCAGCGATCATCGGCAACCAGCTCGCGCACCCGTTCCATGATTTCGCCTCTCTCGGCTTCCGATACCGCGGTCATGTACGCGCGCCCCATCGCCGAGGTCGCGATTTGAATGCGCGCGCCCATATCCAAGCTCAAGGTCACGGCGCCCGAGCCGCGCACGACATCGATGTACAGCATGGATAGCCGGTCGCGCGTGCCCAAACTGACCATGCACTGGCCGAATTCCGCCAATTCCTGCATGCGAGGATGCGCGAGCTTGCGGATGTCCAGGCGCGCCAGCATGGCGCTGCCGAGACTCAAGGTGGCTATCCCCAAGCTGTACTTGGCGCTGTCCTCCACGTACACCAGGTAGCCGAGTTTGGTGAGCGTGTTGGTCAGTGGAGAGACGGTCGACTTCGGCAGGCCGCAGGCGCGGGCGAGATCTTGGTTGCCCAGCATGCGATCGCCGTGGCGGAAACAGGCCAGCACTTCTAGGCCCCGGCCCAAGGCGTTGACGAAATGACGGTCGGCTTTGGCTGCCGCCGTGACCGCGGATATGTTCGGCTTCTTTGTCAGCAACATTGACAACCCCTCATCCCCCTCTCCATAATTTTGCACCATTTCAGAATTAAATTCTGTTCTGCAGAACAGAACTTAAACGGAAAACCCCCATGCGTCTAGAATTTACTGAAGAGGAACAAGCCTTCCGCGAGGAGGTTCGCGCCTTCCTCAAGGAAAAGCTGCCTGCCCAGATCCGCGACAAGGTGTTGAACGGCTATGAATTGAGCCGCGAGGACCATGTGCTCTGGCAACTCACCCTGCACGAGCGGGGCTGGGGAGGGGTCAGTTGGCCCAAGGAATTTGGCGGTCCCGGGTGGAATTCGGTGCAGCAATATATCTTCGAGGAGGAGACCGCGCAGGCCGGCGCACCGCGGCTGATTCCCTTCGGCACGAAGATGGTGGCGCCGGTGATCATGGCGTTCGGCAATGCAGCCCAGCAGCGGCGTTTTCTACCGCCGATCAGTTCCGGCGCCGAATGGTGGTGCCAGGGCTACTCGGAGCCGGGCGCCGGCTCGGACCTGGCTTCGTTGAAAACCCGCGCGATTTTGCAAGGCGATCATTACGTCGTCACCGGTCAGAAGACTTGGAACACGCTGGGTCAATATGCCGATTGGATTTTTTGCCTGGTGCGCACCGACGCGGCGGCCAAGCAGCAATCGGGCATCAGTTTTCTGTTGATCGACATGAAGAGTCCGGGGATCACGGTGCGGCCCATCACGCTCCTCGACGGCGGCCACGAGGTCAATGAGATTTGGTTCGAGAACGTCAGCGTGCCGGTTGAAAATCGCATCGGCGATGAAAACAAAGGCTGGACCTATGCCAAGTTTTTGCTCGGACACGAGCGCACCAATATCGCCGGCATCGGCGGCGCCAAGCGCGAACTGTCGCGGCTGAAGCGCATCGCGGCCAGCGAACATAAGAACGGCCGTCCCCTCATCGAAGATCCCTTGTTCGCGGCGCATATCGCGCAGGTCGAAATCGACCTGTGGGCGTTGGAGATCACCAATCTGCGCGTGCTGTCCGGCGAGCGCGGCTCGAAGGCGCCGGGACCTGAGGCATCCATTCTCAAGATCCGCGGCACCGAGATCGCACAGCGGATCTCTGAACTCTTGATGCGCGCCGTCGGTCCCTACGCGTTGCCGTTTCGGCGCGAAGCCATGGCAGCGGGATGGCAATGGGATCCGTCGCGCGAGCCGCCGGGACCGCGCTATGCCTCGACCCTGGCCGCGGCATACATGAATCAACGTAAGCTGTCGATTTTCGGCGGCACCAACGAAATTCAAAAAAATATTATTTCCAAGATGATCGTTGGTCTTTAAGAGCGCCGCACCATGAACTTTGAATTCAGCGACGAGCAGCAGCAGCTGCAGGATACGGTGGATCGTTATCTAAGCGATCAATACACGTTCGAAAAATTTCGCAGCATCAACGCCTCCGCGGCGGGTTGGGACAAAGCAGTGTGGGCGGGATTGGGCGAGCTCGGGGTGCTGGCGCTCAATGTGCCGGCGGTCCAGGGCGGCCTGGGGTTTGGTCCGCTGGAAACCTTGAGTGTCATGGGCGTGTGCGGCAAAAGCCTGCTGCTCGAACCTTTCCTGAGCAGCGCGGTGATCGCGACCGCGGTCCTGCGGGCTTGTGCCGACGACACCGCGGCAGCGGATTTAATGGCGCGCATGGCGAGCGGCGATGCGATCGCCGTGCTCGCCCACTATGAGCCTGAGTCGCGCTTTGAGTCTCAGTGGGTCACCACGAGCGCGCGCAAGTCCGGCGATGCCTATACGCTCGACGGGCACAAGGCCGTCGTCATGCACGCCGGCGCCGCGGACACGTTGCTGGTATCGGCGCGCATTGCCGGCGAGCCCGGCGATGCCAGCGGCATTTCGCTGTTTAGGATTCCTCGCGATGCGAAGGGATTGAAACTGGACTCGTATCCGACCATCGATGGTCAGCGCGCCGCGGATGTGTATTTGCGCGGCGTCGAGGCGCCGGCGGGCAGCCGGCTCGGCGCCGAAGGCGGCGCGCTGCCGATGATTGAGGCCGCGCTCGATATCGGCCTGGCGGCCCTGTGTGCCGAGGCGGTCGGCACCATGCAGGCGCTCGTCGACGCCACCGTGACCTACGTGCAGTCGCGCCAACAATTCGGCGTGCCGATAGGCCGATTTCAGGCCTTGCAACATCGCATTGCCGACATGCTGATTCACCTGGAACAGGCTCGATCGATGAGCTATCTGGCGGCGCTGCGCTGCATGGATGCGAATGTGCCCGAGCGGCGCCGCGCCCTGTCGGCGGCCAAGGCTGTCGTCGGCCAGTCCGCGCGCTTCGTCGGCCAGCAGGCGGTGCAGTTGCACGGCGGCATGGGCATGACCGATGAACTCATCGTCAGCCATTGGTTCAAACGCTTGACCGCGGCCGAACTGATGTTTGGCGACAGCGATACGCATTTGCAGCGCTATGCTGCGCTCACCCGCGAATAGGAAACACTCAATGGCTCAATTGGCGAAGGCAGTTCTGGCGCGCGAAGTCGGCAAGCCGGTCTTGGTGGAACAAATCGAGGTCGCGGCACCTCGGCATCGGGAAGTGACGGTGCGCATCGCCGCCTGCGGCGTTTGCCACAGCGACTTGTCGGCGACCAACGGGACCATCCCCTATCCGCTGCCGCTGATCTTGGGCCACGAAGGCGCGGGAGTCATCGTCGCCATCGGCGATGGCGTCGACAACTACGCGGTCGGCGATCATGTGGTCAGCTCATTCGTGAGCATGTGCGGACATTGCCACTACTGCCAGACCGGCCGCCCGCAACTTTGCGTGCAGTCGCAGAAGTCGTTGTTCACCTTGCCCGACGGCACGGTCCGCACCCGCGATGCCGCCGGCAAAGATCTCAACGTGTTCTGCGGCTGCGGCGTCATGGCTGAATATGCGACCGTGCATATGGACAATGTGGTCAAGATCGACCCGAGCATGCCTCTCGACCGCGCGGCTTTGATTGCCTGCGGGGTGATGACGGGCGTCGGCGCTGCGGTCAACACGGCCAAGGTCGAGGCGGGTTCGATCGCGGTCGTTGTCGGCTGCGGCGGCGTCGGATTGAATGCCATCCAAGGCTGCGCCATCGCCGGTGCCGGCATGATCGTCGCCGTCGATACCAGCGATGAGAAACTCGAGATGGCCAAGCAGTTTGGCGCGACGCACGGCTATAACATCACCGGTCAAGCGAATGCCGGCAAGGATTTGTTCAAGCTATGCGGCGGCGGAGCGGATTACGCTTTCGATTGCGTCGGAAACGGCAGGAGTTCGGAAATGGCGTGGGGCGTACTGCGGCGCGGCGGCACTGCGGTGATCGTGGGTATTGCCGGCCCCAAGGATCAGATCGTCTTGGGCGCGCAGCAAGTCGCAACGACGGAAAAGACCCTCACCGGAAGCATGTACGGCGGGGCGCGGCCGCAGCTGGATTTTCCGCGGTTGATCGGTCTGTATCGCAGCGGACGCTTAAAGCTCGACGAACTCATTACCCGGACCTATTCGATCGATGAGGCGCCGCGGGCGTTTGCGGATCTGAACGCCGGTAAGCAGGGGCGCGGGGTCATTATTTTCGATTGAGCGGCTCGCGTGTCCTCGCGGGACGCTCAAATCTCACGGTGTTGGAGGATAAGTTTCGAATGGCTGCCGTCGGGCGGGTGGCCTCGTGCCACTCGATGGCTGGCGAGCGTTGCCGACCTACTAGTCGTCCTGCAGGGTTTCTCCGGGAAATAGCGCATCATTGAAGCCGAATAGGCGCAAGTCGCGGATGCGGCGCGGATAGAGAATTCCATCAAGGTGATCTACCTCATGCTGTACTACACGGGCGTGAAAATCCCTTACGGTGCGATCGATAGGCGCACCCGC
>DATNKC010000389.1:0-6664 GCA_035603615.1 Steroidobacteraceae bacterium
CGCGGCCAAGTGGCCGAGCAGGACTTGCCGCTGCTCAAAGTGGGACAACTCGTGGATGTGAAACTCACGGGCACCTCCAAGATTTATCAAGGCCGGATCCGCCTTCTCGGCGCCGTCATTGATCCGGCGACGCGCCTTGGCACCGCTAAGGTCTCCCTGACGCCGGATCCGAACCTGCGGCCGGGCGCCTTCGCGCGCGCGGAAGTGACGGTCAGCAATGCCGAGCGGGCGGTATTACCGCAGACCGCGGTGCTGAATGATGATAAGGGCAGCTATGTGCTCATCGTCAATGCGCAAGGCAAGATCGAGCGCCGCGCAGTGCGGGTGACCGGCATGGTGTCCAGCGGCGTGACCGTGGCCGAAGGCATCGATCCCAAGGACCAAATCGTGACGACCGCCGGCGCATTCTTGCAAGAAGGAGAGACCGTGAAACCGGTCGTGGCGGCCGCAGGCACGTCATGAAAAATATTTCCGCCTGGGCGATTCGCCATCCGGTGCCGCCCATCGTGTTGTTCGTGGTGCTGCTTTTCTTAGGAATAGTGGCCTTCATTCGATTGCCCATCAACAACAATCCGGATGTCTCGTTTCCGGAAATAGACGTCGACATCTCCCAACCGGGCGCGGCGCCGACGGAAATGGAAACGCAGATCGCGCAGAAGGTGGAAGGCGCCATTGCCAGCATCGGCAACATCCACCATCAGCAAACCTACATTACCGAAGGTAATGTTCACATCAGCATTGAATTCAATATCGCCACGCCGATTGATCGGGCGGTGACCGACGTTCGCAACGCAATCGCCCGCGTGCGGGCCGACCTACCGCAGGGCATCCTGGAACCGCAGGTACAGCGGCAAGATTCGGACGGCGGCACCTTTGCCATCTATGCCGTCACGACCACCGGCATGACGCCGGAACAGTTGAGTTGGGCGATCGACAACACCATCACCAAACGCCTGTTGGGTGTGCGCGGAATTGCGCAGGTGCAGCGAATTGGCGGCGCCGATCGGGAAATTCGCGTCGAGCTAGATCCGGCTCGTCTCCAGGCCTTGGGCTTGACCGCGGTCGAGGTCAATGAGCAGCTGCGGCAGTTGAATTTGGATGCGACGGGCGGCCGCGCCCAGGTCGGCGGCGGCGAGCAGGCCATCCGAGTGCTCGGCGGCGCCAAGTCGGCCGAGGCCTTGGGCGACACGCTGATCATCGTGCCCGGGGGCAAGTCGGTGCGGCTCAATGAGATTGCCGACGTACACGACGGCGTTGCCGAGACGCGCAGCCTGGCGCGTCTTAACGGGCGTCAGTCCACGGCATTCCAGCTCTACAAGTCAAAAGGGGTTTCCGACGTCAGCACTGCGGAAGGCGCGACCGCGGAACTGCTGAAGATTCAAAAAGACAATCCGTCCCTGCATTTCGAGCAGATATTCACCACCGTCCAGCACACCATCAATACCTACCATTCGTCCCTGGAAGCGCTCATCGAAGGATCGATCCTGGCGGTGGCCGTCGTCTGGCTGTTCTTGCGCAATTGGCGCGCCACCCTGATCTCGGCGTTGGCCATTCCGTTGTCGGCAATCCCCACGTTTGCCTTCATGCAGTTGATGGGCTTTACCTTAAATGAGATCACGCTGCTGTCACTGTCGCTGGTCGCCGGCGTGCTGGTGGACGATGCCATCGTTGAAATCGAGAACATCGTGCGACACATGCGCATGGGTAAGAGCGGATACCGCGCGGCGATGGAGGCGGCGGATGAAATAGGACTCGCCGTGGTCGCTACCTCCTTCACCATCATCGCTGTATTTCTCCCGGTGAGCTTCATGGGCGGCGTCAGCGGCCAGTTCTTCAAGCAGTTCGGTCTCACGGTCGCCGCGGCCGTGTTCATCTCTTTGCTGGTGGCGCGCATGATCACTCCGGTGCTGGCCGCCTATGCGTTGAGCCGGGACGCCATTCCGCATCGGGACGATGGTCCCATCATGTCCGGCTATGTCGCAGTCCTGAAATGGTGCGTCGCCAATCGATGGAAAACCATTTTATTCGGCACTTTGTTTTTTGCGCTGTCGATTGGCGGGGGCATGCTGCTGCCAAAGGCTTTTGCGCCGCCGGAGGATTTTTCCACCTCGATTTTAAATATTGAACTGCCGCCGGGTGGCACGCTCGAGGACACCGCACGCGTCTCCGCGGCCGCCACGGCCATCGTGCGCAAGCAACCGGAGATCAGGAATGTGGTGGAATTCATCGGTTCCGATTCCGCCGAGGTACGCCAGGCGACAGTGTTCATCAGCACCGTGCCGCGCGACCAACGCAAGGCGAGCACCAAGGAAATCGAGCAGCGCCTGATGCCGCTGCTCAATCAGGTTCCCGACGCGCATATCAGCTTTCAAAATTTCGGATTTGGCGGCGGACGCGATGTCACGTTGTACTTGGTCGGCGATGATCCGGTCTTGACGGAACGTACCGGGCATAAATTGCTGGACGAAATGCGCGGCTTGCAGGAAATTCGCCAACCGCGCATCAACGGCGATATGCCGCGGCCGGAAATGGTGGTGCATCCCAGGCTGGATCTCGCCGCGCAAATGGGCGTGAGCGTGCAAAGCATCAGCGAAACCATTCGCATCGCGACCTTGGGCGATCTGCCGCAAAACGGCGCGAAGTTTGCGCTGAGCGATCGGACCATTCCGATCCGCGTCAGTCTGCCGGAGCGCTCGCGGCGCGACCTGACCACCCTCGAAAATCTGCCCGTGCCGACGAGCACGGGCGCCAGCGTGCCCTTGAAGTCGGTTGCCGACATCAGTTTTGGCCAAGGGCCCTCGTCGGTGCGGCGCTACAATCAAAGCCGCCGCCTATACATCGATGCGGACCTGGCGCCGGGCGTGCAGCTCGGAACGGCAAACGACAAGGTGCACGCGCTGCCGACACTCAAGAACCTGCCGCAGGGTGTGCGCTTGGTGGAAACCGGCGATACCGAATTCATGAACGAGCTCGTCTCGAATTTCGTCATCGCCGTTACGGCGGGTGTACTGATGGTGTTGGCAGTGCTCGTGCTGCTGTTTGCACGGGTCTTTCAGCCGATCACCATTCTGTCGGCGTTGCCGCTGTCGCTGGGCGGCGCTGTGTTCGCACTGTTCCTGACCAACACGCCGTTTTCCTTGCCGGTGATGATCGGCGTCCTGATGCTGATGGGCATCGTCGCAAAGAATTCCATCTTGCTGGTGGATATGGCCATCGAAGAGATGCGCGCCGGCAAAAACCGCCTGCAGGCCATCGTCGAAGCGGGCCACAAGCGCGCGCGGCCGATTGTCATGACCACCGTGGCCATGGTGGCGGGCATGTTGCCCGTGGCCTTGGGGTTGGGCGAGGCTAGCGATTTTCGGCGTCCCATGGCAATAGCGGTCATCGGCGGCTTGATCACTTCGACTTTGTTGACGCTGGTCATCGTTCCGGCGGTATTCACGCTGTTTGACGATATCGAGCGCTGGGCCGCGCCCAAGGCGGCGAAAATATTGGCCGGTTCGCCGAGCGTAGAACCCGGTGGCGCGCCGCTAACGGCTAAGCAGGCAAAAGAGTAGCGATCCGCCAAAAATCCCGGGGCCGCGGGCTGGCGGCGCTGCTCTGTGTGGCTGGATCGTTGGCAGCCGTCACGGTGCACTCTGCGCCGCTCAGCGCCGCGAACGCGGCACGTTTGCAAGGCTGCGGAGCGTCCGGCACAGGCGGAGCGGCGCGCACGCCGCTGCGCACGCCGCTGCGCACGCCGCTGCGCACGCCGCTGTTCTACAACCTGCAGCTGCAGCAGGCCGCGCAGCGCTATTCCCACGGCGCGACGCTGCAGGGTGCCATCGCCGGCGCAGGTTACCTCGCAGCGCAATCGGCTGCGATTCATCTTTCCGGGCCGACGAACGACGCGCAAATCGAAAGCATGCTCATCGCCCGCGATTGCCGCACTCTGCAAGACCCCCGAATGCGCGAGTTTGGCGCCGAGCAGCGCGGGCGCGAGCTCTGGATGATAGTCGCCGCCCCCGTGGTGCTCCCGGCGCGAGGCGACGCGGCCTCGGTGAGCGGCGCGATACTCGATCTCGTCAATGCGGCGCGCGCCGCGGGCCGCCGTTGCGGCGGAAAATACTTCGCGCCCGTCGCCCCTCTGGCGCTCGATCCGGCGCTCACGCGGGCGGCGCTGGATCACTCGCGCGACATGGCAGAGCACGACGCGTTCGATCATCGCGGGCGCGATGGCAGCACTCCCAGTGTGCGCGTGGAAAGGGCTGGTTTCGGCGACCATCGCATCGTGGGTGAAAACATAGCGGCCGGCGCCATGACGCCTGGTCAGGTGACGGAAGGATGGCTGGCGAGCCCGGCGCATTGCGAGAACATCATGGACGGCCGATTCACTTTGATCGGCATTGCCTATGCGGAAAATCTACACACGGCTTCGGCGGTGTTTTGGACACAGGACTTCGCGGCCCATCGCTAGAGCGCGTCAAATTGAGCGCCGAGGCGCTAGTCCATCACGGCCTGCGGATCTTCCGTGACCGGCCCGCGGGGCGGACGTATCAGCAAGAGAAGCGGAACGACGAGCAGCGTCAAAAACAGCATGAACCAAAAATCATCGATGTAGGCGATCATGGCGGCTTGTTGATTGACTGCGCCATCGAGGAGGGCCGCAGCGGCAGGAACATGCACGTCAAAGGCCGCCGCCACGGCAGGGTTGTGCCAGGCGGAGCTGCCCGCCGTCACGCGTTCGGACAAGGAGGCATGTGCAATGACGGTGTTTCGAACCAACAGCGTTTGCACCAACGAGATGCCGATGCTGCTGCCGATGTTGCGAACCAGGCTGTAGATGGAAGTGCCCTGCGCGCGCATCTCGGGACTCAAGGTGGCAAAGGTCGCCGCGCTCAACGGCACGAACACCAAGCCCGTGCCGAAGCCTTGAATCACCCCGGGCCAAATGATGTCGCTTTGCGATAGATCGAGCGAGTAGCCGGTCATTTGCCACAGTGCGAAAGCCGATATCAGAAATCCAGCCAACAGCGTCAGACGCAGGTCCACCTTGCCGATGATGCGCCCCGCGATCAGCATGGCCAACATCGTGCCGATGCCGGAAGGCGCGGTGACGAGACCGGTGGTCGCCACCGGGTAGTCGAGCAAATTCTCCAGCATCGTCGGAATCAGTGCGCGCGTCGCATAGAGCACGAGACCAACGATGAAAATGAACAGCAATCCGGTGACGTAGTTTTGATTCTTGAGCAACCGGTAATCGAGAAAGGACAGCTTCGCCGGCGTCGTGGCGGTGTGCGCCACGAAGTAGGTCGCCGCGATGAAGGCCACGATGGCCTCGATCCAGGCCTCGGTGGAGGAAAACCAATCGTTCTGCTGTCCGCGATCCAACAACAACTGCAGGGAGCCGAGGGCGAGACTTAAAGTCGCGAATCCAAAGAAATCAAAGCGCGCGTGTCTTCCGCCTGGGTCCGGTCGGATGTATCTCCACATGCCGTAAAACGCGATGATTCCGATGGGCACGTTGATGAAAAATACCCAGCGCCAGTTATAACTGTCGGTGAGCCAGCCGCCCAATGTGGGACCCAAGATCGGCCCCACCATGACGCCCATGCCCCACACGGCCATCGCCTGGCCTTGCTTCTCGCGAGGATTGATCTGCATGAGCACGACTTGCGCAAGGGGCACGAGCGCTGCACCAAAGACTCCCTGCAGAAGACGCGCGGCGACGATTTGCGCGAGCGAGTTCGACATTCCGCACAATGCGGAGGCCACCGTGAAACCGGTGATCGAGGCCATGAAAATATTTTTCTGGCCGAAGCGATCGCACAACCAGCCGGTGACCGGCGTCGCGATGCCGGCGGCGACGATATAGGCGGTCAACACCCAGGCGATCTGATCCTGAGAGGCGGACAGGGTGCCCTGCATGTGCGGCAGGGCCACATTCGCGATCGTGCTGTCGAGCGTCTGCATGATCGTCGCTAGCATGATGGATAGCGTGATCATCGGCCGATTGAGCGGACGGTTCATGGAGCTTTGTCGATGATTCCTTGCAAGCCCTCGAGAAGCTCAGTGGCAATCAGCAGTTTTTTTTGATCGGTGTTGGCCAGCAGCTCCTTTCGCAGCGACGCCGCTTCGGCTTTCACCTTTTCGTAGACCTTCATTCCGGCCGGCGTGAGGATGACGCGCTTCACGCGCCGATCAGTGGTCGAGGCTTCGCGGTTGACCAAGCCCGCTTTTACCAGGCGATCGATCATCGCGACCATGGTGGCGCCCTCGACGGCCAATTTATCGGCCAGTTCCGACTGCGATAGCGGGGAGCGCGCCTTCGCGGCGATGGCAATCGTCATCCAGCTGGCTTGACTGACACCTAAGTACTTCAGTTTCCGATCGACTGCTTGGCGCCATGACCGGGACGTGCTGTGCAGGGCATCGCTGAATCGTTCTTCCAAATCGCTCATTGAAAGATCTCTAATGGTTAGGTCTCTAACTAATATATCACAAGCGACCAAAAGCGTCGATTTTGCAATAATCGGCCACATGCAAAGACGCTGGATCGGTTGGTTTTACGGTATTGGGTTGCTGGCGCTCGCGGTAGGCGTCTCGGCGGCGATTGCCGAAGACGTGGGTGCCGTGCCGAAAAGCGCTGAGATTGCCATCCTGCGCGATCCGGGCACGCCGGCAG
>DATNKC010000390.1:0-2851 GCA_035603615.1 Steroidobacteraceae bacterium
GTAACGATCATTGTGTTAGCGTAAGCGGCGCTTCGAACGGGGTGCCCGCAGCGATACCCCGAAGAACAAAAACAGCAAGGGGATATCGATGGATTTCCATTCCGCGAAAAAATACTTCCGTGCATTGTCGCCTGTGCGCCGTCAAGCAACCCAGCTTGCGGTCGGCGCCGCCGCATTGCTGACTTTCGCTTCCCTCCACGCCCAGACCGTGCCCGTTGAACAATTTGGCTTGACCGGCGTGAACAGCAACGGCAACGCGCTTTACAACGTAACCGTGACGCCGAACACGCCGCCGAACACCGGCGCGTTGATTTCGGGGACCGCGGTCCTCAATACCGATGGTGCCGCGCAAGGCAGTTTTTTCGCCGTCGCGCGCGTTCCCAACTCAGTCACCAGCGCCATGGACTTGATCGTGGCCGATGCGGCTAATAATCGGATCCTGCGCTATCCCGGCCCTGGCCCGGCCAGCTACGCGGTCTCGACTTCTATCTTTACTTGGTCGAAAAAGGGCACGGGCCCCAGATACCCGATCGCTCTCGCGGCCGATGTGGCGGGCAACGTATTTGTCGCAACGGCGGGGCCGCCCTTCGACAACGCCGCGTTGTGGGTGCTGCCCTTCAATGCGACGACTGGTGCCTATGGCGCGCCGATCTTAGTCGACGACACCTGCGGCCTCATCACCGAGGTTGTGGTGGCCACGACTTCGGCAACTCCCGTCGGCACGGCACCCGCGGCTTGGAACGCGGGCGACGTGCTCATTTTGGCCAATGACTTTTTTAATCCTCGCGTGCTCGTCTATTCGCAAGCGTCGATCGCGGGCTTGCTGGCGAATCCGGGGCACGAGCTTGGCAGTCCCACTTCGACCGCGGTCGCGTCCTCTCTCTTGCGCGGCACGCTGCCGGTCGGCATGGATATCTGGCCGGCGGACGCAACCCACGGCGTGAGCCTGCTCCTCTCGACTGTAGGCGGCCGAGTCATGCGCTTCGATTCCGGCAGCGGTGCGATGACCGCGGATTTCGCCAGCGGCTTAGGACTCGGATTAGAACGAATCAAAGTGGGCACGTACTCGACTCTGACCTACGCGTTCGTGTCGCAGTTCACGCCGGGCCGCGGCAAGATCCTGCAATTCGGCGCCCCGCCGGCGAGCGGTGCGAATCTGCCGCTGGCCTCACTAAGTACGGGCAACAAGGATCCGCAAGGTCTCGCGACGAGCAGTTCAGGCTCGGTGCCCGTAACTGCTTGCGTCGCACCCAGCGTCTGTGCGCCTTTAGGTCCGCAGTTGACGACGCAACTATCGGGCGCCGGCAGCGGCTCCGTTCCGACCACCGCGCCGCTGCTCGAAGAGAGCTGTGTCGTGAAATCCGACCCGCGCGTCACGGTTGTCGGGACCACTTGGAGTTGCGCGGGCGGCAATCTGGATGTCGCGAATTACTGCCCCGGCTTCCCGAGCACTGTGCTGCCCGGATCCATGTGCGGCCACTCCGGACCGACCGGCGCCGGATTCGTGGTCGTAAAGAGCACCGCGAAAACGGTGGATCAGAACGCCAACAATACATTCTTTGAGCACACGGTCGATCCCAACGTCCCCCTGCCGGGGCCCTTGAACCTGACCTGTCCGCAGTTGGAGGTTTTTGCCTGGGCACCGCGCTCCGACCTGCCCCTGATCGAGGGCACCATCCCCGAGGGAGGCCCCGCACCGGGCAGCAATTACTTCATGGACCTCTCCGGATTCTGCGACGACGGCGGCGGCCACAGCCACGTCTTGTCCATGATGGCGTATGGCCTAGGGCTCAACAGCGCGCCGAGCGGCATGGCCACTGGCTTGCCCGGCTTCGTCACGGACAAGTTCACCAACTTGACCAGCACGATCAGCGCGGCGAGTGCGCAAATCGATCCCAGCGTCGCCGCAACCGTTCAGGGCTACGTGAATCAGGCGCAAAGCTTTTTCAACGCCGGCCTCGCCGAATCGGCATCGAATGGCTTTAGCTGCGCGATGAACTCGGTCGCCTCGGCGGATGCCTATGTGCGCGCCAATTTGCCGGCGTTCTCAGGCTTGGCGCCGCCTGGCAATCCCAATCCGGCCGGCGACATCGACGGGCGGCTTGCCAACCTCTTCTTACCCATCGATCTGTTCTTTCTATTTCAGCCTGCGAATGCTGGTTGGCCGACGAACAATGTTCCGCCCTGCGTCACGCTCACGCCTTCGCCGGCAACGGTCATCGTCACTTCCGCCACTCCTGCCACGGCGACATTGACCTGGGGTCCGGCCGCAACCGCGTTCCCGCTGTCGTTTCCGCCCACGCAATGCTCGATCACGGCGAGCGACGGAATTCCAACGCAGGGGAGCCTTTCTGGTTCAGGTTCCGTTTCGACCGGCCCGCTGACGAAGTTGGGTACGTATTCCGCGGAGCTCTCGTGCTCAGCGGCCGCAGGCAACAGCATCTTAAGCTTCACGCAAGCAACGATTAGCGTCATTGCTTTGGCATCGATCAATGTGACGCCGCCAGCGCCACAAGTGGCGGCGGGCGGCACGGTGCAATTGAAGGCCATCGGTACTTACACGGACGGCTCCACGAAAGATCTCACTGGCACGGCCACCTGGGTTTCCAGCGCGCCGGGAGTGGCCACCGTGTCGGCGGGACTGGTGAGCTGCAGCGCCAGCGCGACGTTGAGCGGATCCGCGACGATTTCAGCGACCGGCCCCACCGCGACCGGCACCACCACCGGTTCGACGACGGTCACTTGCTTAGCGCCCGTGCTTCAGTCCATCACGATTGCACCCGCGCAGCTCACACTGCCGACCGGCGGCACAGCGCAATTGGCGGCGACCGGCAACTTCTCCTCCGGACCC
>DATNKC010000391.1:0-6215 GCA_035603615.1 Steroidobacteraceae bacterium
AATTTCTTGGCACGATCATATATGGAAGCGTTTGCGGGTTACAGACTTCGCAGGATGCTGTACGAAATCGTAAGCGAAGATGAATTCGAAAAGATAAAGGGTTATCGCGGTATCCGCATCGTCAAGCGATTCAGCACACCCGAGTCGCTCGGAATTCCCGCTTTTTGGAAAGGCAGCCGCGCCTTGTGCGAGGCTACCGCCGAGAGTTTTTCGGACGATCCGGCGTCGGTGGCTGCGAGACCATTCATAGATCGCGCGGTGCCAATTCTAGATTTCACCTCGAGTCAAAAAAAACTTTTGGTGGCTGCGCTGCGAGGAGCTGAGAACGCAGAGCTTGCTCATCATTTGTGCCGCACCCCCGCCGCCATCAAACGAACGTGGGCAGGTATATTTGAGAAGTGCGTCCAGAACAATCCGGCACTGCTCCCGGCAACCGAGGGGTCATTGCGTGGCCTGCAAAAGCGGCACAAAGTCATGGCATACATTCGTGAACATCCTGAGGAAATCCGACCGTTTCCTCCAAACGCGAGACGATGACTGATGGCCGTAACCATTCTTGTCGTGGGATTGAAGTGGTTGGAGCAAATTGCGTGGACCCCTCGCTAGCGACAATGCCTGGCTATGCCGAGCTTGAGCGCATCGTGCGAGCCGATTTACATCTCATGGATCTCTTGTGCACAGCGCGTGAGATAAATCTCCCGCAGTGCCGCGTGGTCGCCGGCTGCATTTATCAATCAGTTTGGAACGTACTGACCGGCAAGCCACGAGGGACAGGAATAAACGACTATGACCTCATCTATTTCGACACTAGCGACATTTCAGAGGGGGCTGAGAAGGCAATCGAAAAGTCGGTCCAAAGCCGGCTTCCGGCCTTTCCGGCACCGATTGAGGTGCGCAATCAGGCTCGCGTGCACCTATGGTTCGAAGAATACTTCGGGATCGCATATCCTCCCCTGCGATCTGCAGACGAGGCGATTACTCGATACGCATCGGCGACTCATGCCGTCGGGATACGCCTACTGCAAGACGGTCAACTCGACGTTTTCGCCCCATTCGGATTGGAAGATGTCTTCGCTATGGTCATTCGTCCGAACTACGTCCTCCCAAATCGGGAGACGCATGAGAGGAAGGCCGCACGAGCCAAGTCGATGTGGCCTGAGGTGACGATAGTTCCATGGGACTAGCCAGTCTCAGTGGCTTTGCATTTCTTTGCGCAGCATGCTCTTGTTTCGAGGCCCGGACCAGGTCTAATCATCTCGACATCGAGCGATCCCGACTCGATTTAAGACGGGAGGCATGAGCCATGTGGAAGAGACTGATCTGGTTTCTCGCGGCAATCCCTCTCACGATATGGGCACAAGTTACCGCCGCTGCCCCGCCCTTTACTGCGGATGAAATCGCAATCTACCGCGATTTCCTGCTTCACTATCCGCAACAGCTCAGCAACATGATCGGAATGCAGGACACTACAGTGCCCTTCGAAGCCGACATGGCATTTGGCGATGACCCAAAACCGCCAGGTCTGGAAATACCCGCATACAGTGGACGAAAGCTGCCACCCGAAGTCACGGCATTGACAGATGAACAAGCGGTGACTGCACGGATCGCAGCGGCGGGTCAGCTCGTTGAGCCGAAGAAGAGAGATCCTGACGCCGGTCCCGATGGCTTTCTGAGAATGCACTTTACCTTAAGCGAGATAGCTTTCGATTCAAAGCGTGAACTAGCCGTTTTCGTTTATTCCGCAAGCTGCGGGTGTAAGGGAGGCAGCCGTGGCACAGTTGTATATGTACTGACGAAAAACCGCGAATGGAGTCAAAAAGGCCCTATCTTGAATTTCTGGATAAGCTAGTGATCACCCAGGCCCCGCGAGGTTTTATGACCCAAAACAGTGAGTCTCCACCAACCTTCATCGCAACTCGCGAGTTAACTGGCATCGATTCCGCCGGACGCGAATTTCCGATCAAGCTCGCTATCGGCTCTCCCTATCAGGAGGGAATGGATTGGCGCTGTCCCGTGTTGCTGGAGGGATTTCTCTCAATTCAACCGCGTCCAGTTGGCGTCGATTCTTTTCAAGCGCTCATGCTCGCGCAGCGACTGGCCCGGCAATACTTGACCTCGTTTGTCGAGGAGCGAGGCGGCCGCCTTCTGGATTCCTCCGGCGGCAACGACGTCTCCGTTGACGCCCTGTTCGGCGCTGGATCCCTAAACTAATATCGGCCCACGACACGGCAGTTCCTGATTACGCCTCCGGATCCCCCGCCTCCGCTTCCTTCTTGAGTTTTGCCTCGGCGTTTACTTCCTCGAGCTGACATCGATTCAGCGCAGCGCTTTCGCCTCCTCGGTGAGTGGATGCGTTTCGCCGACACTGGCTACGAAGTGCTGGTACGCAGCTTCTGCCGCCGAACGCGCATTCTGGCGCTCCCCGCTAACCTCATCGATCTTCGCCTCGGTGAGCCAGGCCCTGCCCAGATAGTACGACTTGGCTCCCGGACCAAAGGCCGCCTCGAATGTGTTCCTGGCCTGCTGCACCTCGGCGCGCGCCTGCGGCACATTTTTCATCGCAAGAAGAATACCTGCCATGCCCTCGTGAACGGTGGCCGCCCGATACATAAGTCCCGGGTGAGCCGAAAAGATCCCCAATGCCAGGGTGGCCTCATTCAGCGCCGCACCGTAATCGCCGCGTTTCGCGAGATTTTGCGACTTGATCTGATGGAGTGCGCCGAAGGCCTCGTGTCCCGGGGGCAGCATGTCTTTTAAAACCGGCTCGAGCTGTGCGACAAATCCGTCCGACCGGTCCAGGTCTCCCAGTTCCGAATTCACTCGGGCAAGCCCCATTTGCACCATCGCGGCGGAATTGTGGTTGCCGATTTGGATCGCGCGACTCAACGCCGCCTGAAGGATCTCTCGAGCCTCGGCAGCGCGGCCGAGCGGAACCAGTGCTGAGGCATAGGCAGTGGCCGAAAAGGCATCCCTCAGCGAATAGCCTTGGTCAATCGCCCGCTCGCGTTCGAACAGCTGCGCGCCTCGAACCGGCAAGCCTAAGTTCACCAGAAGAATGCCCCAATTGTTGTATAGCGTGGCGGCAAATCCGCTGTCCTCTACGCCGATGCGCTTGAATTCCGCCGCAACGCGCGCATAGGTTTGATCGGCGGCGCCGAGCAGGCCCGCGGCTCTGCGGGCATCCGCCAGAAAGATCATCGTGTCCACTTTTTCCCACTCGGTGCCGCTCTGCGAAGCCGCCAAGAGTTGATCCGCCTGTTCGGCATAGGCGAGAGCGGCCGTTCCATCGCTGGCGAAATCGGCGACCGTGCTCGCGAAATTCAGACAGCCTGCGCGCACCTCGTCGTTTTCCGTATCGCGCGGCAGGCGCGCCAGCAGCTGATCGATTCGCTGTGCGGCGTCCTTGCCAACCCCGCTGGCCGCATCGGCCGCCGCCGCCGCGCAGCCGCTCAAGGCAATCAACCCCACATCGCCGCTGCGTGTCGCAAGATCATGGGACTCCCGATACAGATCCCGCTGTTTGTCGGTCGCTCCCACATGTGCGTAGAGGCGTGCCAGCGTAAATAGAAGCTGCGATCGCAGGTCGTCGGACGATGCGAACTCCGAGCGCACCAGCTTTTCCCCGCGTTCGAGCAGCTGACCGGTGGTCAGCGCCTCGCCCGCATGACCCGACTCGTTCAGCACAATCGATACGAGGTCGCCGAAGGCCGCCGCTCTTTGCAGCTGCACCCGCGCGATGTCGCGCTGATGGCGTGCCTCGAACCATTGTGTGGTGGTGATGATGATGGCCAGAATCAATGTCATCCCGGTCAGCGCCGTTGTCGCCACCGCGCCGCGGTGGCGCCGTACAAACTTCGATACCCGGTATCGGACTGTATCCGGTCCCGCGGTCACCGGCTCATGCGATAAGAATCGGCGCAGATCATCGCTGAACGCCGAAGCATTCGAATAACGCTCCTGCGGCGCTTTTTTGAGCGCTTTTGACAGGATGTTGTCGAGATCGCCGGTCAGCGCGCGGCGGCGTCCGAGATCCTCTACCGCGCTGGAGGCGCGCGCCGGGTCCTCATCGAGAATGGCCCGCACCAGGTGAGCCGTTCCCAGCGAATCCTGAGGCGTGGCGTGCCGGCCGGTGAGCAGCAGGTACAGCACCAGACCCAGCGCATAGATATCGGTCTGGGTGGTCACCACCTGGCCCAACAGTTGTTCGGGCGCGGCGTATTGCGGGGTCAGCGCGCGCAGGCCGGTTTTGGTGAGCGCGGCTGCATCATCGGCGTCATCCAAGAGCTTGGCAATTCCGAAATCCAACAGCTTGATGACGCCCCCGGAGGTGACGAATACGTTCGATGGTTTGATGTCGCGATGTACGATGAGGTGGCTGTGGGCATGCGCCACGGCCGCCAGCGTTGCTTGAAAGAGCTGCAGGCGCGCCTCGATACCGAGCTGCTCGCGTTCGCAATATTCGTCGATCGGCAGCCCGTCGACGTATTCGATCACGAGGTAGGGGTAGACGTCGTCCAGAATGCCGGCGTCAATCAGCCTTGCGATGTTCAGATGATCCAGGCGCGCGAGCAGATTGCCCTCCTGCCGAAAGCGCGCTTCCCCGTCCCGGCCGAGCCATGCCGCATGCAGCAATTTGATCGCGACAAATCCTGAGACGCGGCCGTCGGCGCGCCGCGCCCGCCACACGCTGCCCATGCCGCCGCGGCCGATTTCCGCTTCGAGAATATAAGGTCCGACCGCCCGGCCCGCCAGCGAGCCGGTGGCGGGGAGCGAGTCGGGAGTGGATAACGGCGTGGCGAGAAACTCCGCGAAGCCCTGCCGCGCCTGCGCGGCCAGCATCCGCGCAACCTGCGCAGCCATGTCAGCATCCTGTTGCTCGAGTGCCGCCAGCCACTGCGCGCGCTCGTCCGGATCCGTCAATTCGAGCGCCTGATCGAGAAACTCGCTCAAGCGCTGCCAACGGCCCTCAATCGCGTCGGACATGATCTCCCCCTTGCAACCCCGCGCACATCGGACAACGGATCGCCTCGCTGCGCGCGTCCCTTTCTTATATATCGGATAATCGGCTCGAAGGAGGCCAAATTTCAAGTCAGATCATTGCGATTTCTCGCGGCCCGCGGCAAGAAGAATCAAGTCTGCGATTTCCTTCGGGTGAGACACCAGTGACACGTGACTCGAATCAAGCTCGATGGTGGTCGCTTTCATGCGCTTGGCCAGAAAGCGCTCCAGCCCCGGATCGATCGTGCGGTCTTCGGTCGAAACCTGGTACCACGTGGGTTTCACCCTCCACGCAGCGACGGTGGTCTTGGTGCTCGGCAGTGCGTCGGCGCCCCTCCCCTGCACCGCATACAGCACGCGCGCTCGGGACGGCTCAATATCGCCGGCGAAATCTCTGAGGAACGCCTCCTCGCTTAGCCAGAAAAAGCCATCCTTCCTAACCACCCCTGCGCTCGCGGGCGGCTTTGGATATGTGGCTGCCAGTGCGGCAAAGTCCTCGCCCGCGTCCGGCGCGCGCGCGGCCACGTACACCAGGGCCGAAACCTTCGGATCATTTCCCGCCTCACTAATGATTGTCCCCGCAAAGGAGTGGCCGACCAAAACAGTCGGCCCATCCTGGGACGCCAGGGCTCGGCGAGTTGCGGCGACGTCATCCGCCAATGAGGTCAACGGATTCTGCACCACGGTTACATTCAAGCCCGCGCGCTGCAAATAGGGAATTACATCGATCCACGACGATCCGTCGGCATATAAACCATGCACGAGCACCACATTCTTGGCGACGGGAACATCGCTCGCCTGGACCAGACCAGGTATGGTTGAGGCGAGCGTAATCGTGGCTAACAGTCCACTGAACAATTTACGACTTAGCATTGGTATCTCCAATTTTTGGGACAGCGGGTACGAGAGTGTTTTCGATGGTGTCCGACCGCCGATGTTCCGCCCCGCCCGACCCAAAATGTTTTAACGAGCGACGGCTATTGAGTTGACCACTTTGTCAACGCCCTGAACTTGACTGGCCGCCGATCCGGCGTCCCAGCGTTGCGTGCCTGTGGATACAAATCCGTTCAGGTACACGACCCCATTTATTGTCTGTACGCTGAGCTGATTCGGCGCTTCGAGCACCGCGTCTTGCCCGAATCTCGTCTCGACAGCGGCCGTGATTGCTCGATCGCCAGCTGGATTTGAGGCTTGGGGGAACATGGCGCATCCAGACA
>DATNKC010000392.1:0-10671 GCA_035603615.1 Steroidobacteraceae bacterium
GTTCGGCTTGGCCAAATTAATCTCCTAAAACTATATAAATCAACAAGTTACGTGAAATTCTGCAACCCAACTGCTTCTGCGTGCAATTGCCAGGATCGCTACTATACTTCGGCGTGGTCGAACAAAAACAAAAGTCCTGGCATGCCTCGGCAAATGCGGGCCTCGCCATCCTTGCCTTCATCAATTTATTCAGCTACCTCGACCGCTTCGTCGTCGCCGGCGTGCTCGAAAGCCTCAAGCATTCCGACCTAGGGCTGTCCGACACCAATCTAGGATCGTTGATGACCGGCTTCTTGATAGTCTATACGCTGCTCGCGCCCGTGTTTGGCGCGCTTGGAGACCGCCGCTCGCGGCCGCGGCTGATCGCGATCGGCGTAGCGTGCTGGAGTTTCGCGACCGCGCTGTCCGGATTTGCCGTCAACTTTCTCACGCTGTTCGTGGCGCGCGCGGCGGTCGGCGTCGGCGAGGCCGCCTACGTCACCATCGCGCCGAGTTTGCTGTCTGATTATTTTCCCGTGCGCCAGCGCGGCCGCGTCATGGCGATCTTCTTCTGTGCCATTCCAGTCGGTTCCGCGTTGGGCTACGTCGTCGGCGGACTGGTGGATAAGCATTACGGTTGGCGCGCGGCATTTTTCGTCGCCGGTGTCCCGGGTTTGCTGCTCGCCGCGTTGTGCCTGCTGTTGCGCGATCCGCCCCGCGGCATTCAAGATCAAGCCGCCGGTTTGGCGAAGGTCTCGGCGGCCAAGCCGCGATCGAGTCTCAGCCGGGAGACGTGGCAGACCTACGGACGGCTGCTCCGCAACAAGCCCTATGCAATCACCGTGTTGGGATACGCGGCCTATACATTCGCCATCGGCGGCCTGGGTGTCTGGATGCCGGCATTCCTGGAACGGGCTCGCGGCATTCCGCGCAGCGAGGCCACCGTCAACTTCGGCACCATCGTGGTCGTCACCGGATTCGTCGGCACCTTTGTCGGCGGCTGGTTGGGCGACTACTTTGCCAAGAATTCGCGGCAAGCCTATTTGTGGCTGTCGGCGTATGCCACGCTCGCGGCGGCGCCCTTTGTCTGGTTGGCTCTTACAACGACCTCGACGACGCTGTACACCGTATACATGGTGACGGCGCAACTCTGTTTGTTCCTTTCCACCGGCCCTATCAACGCCGCCATCGTCAATCTCGTCATCGCCAGCGAGCGGGCGACCGCCATTGCCTTGAGCGTCTTCGCAATTCATGTGCTTGGCGACGCGATCTCGCCCTTGATCGTCGGCGCGATCTCCGACGCGTCCTCGTTGGCGACTGCCATGCAGATTCTGCCCGTGGCTGTGCTGGTGGGCGGATTTGTCTGGGTCTGGGCCGCCCGCGCTCAGGGGGCTTCGAAGCCGGTCGACTCGGGGAACTAGCAGTTCGGCACTGTGAGTTTGAGCGGCCGCCCGGATGGTCTGGGGGATACGGAGCGTCGAGGCCCGGAAGAGCGCAGGGCCTCGACGCTCCGTATCCCCCAGGCTTTTCAGGTTGGACGCTCAAACTCACAGTGCCGGAGGACGAGTTTCGAGTGGCTACCGTCGGTCGGGTGGACTCACGCGCACTCGCAGGCGGAAAATCAGGTGTCACCTCGCGCTCGTCGCGTCGGCATGTGATATCGATCGGCCCGAGTTCCCGCCTGGGAGGGTTAGAAGAATCCAGGTCCTTTGCTTTCGGGCCTTGATTCTTCTAACCCTCCCAGGCGAGATCTAGACCGGTCAAAATCACAATGCCGGCGTGTCGAGGCGCGCGCGATTGATCTCAGCGAGCCGCGCCTGAAGATCGCTCCGCCCCGCCATATCCTCGATCGACGCGCTGAGCTTACGCTGCCAATTCGGATACTCGGCAAAGGTTCCCGGCACGTTCACCGGATCGATCATTCCCAGCAGGTCCTCGATTTGCAGCGCGACCAGGGCAGTCGATGAGCGGGCCAAATAAAGATGCAGCGCGTGGCCGAGCTCGTCGGTATAAGGCTCCTGCGCCGTACTGGGATGCGCCGGATTGATTCCTTGTTCGCGCAGGGCCGACAGCAGCATTTCGCGATCATGCTCACGCTCGCGGACGATATCGCTTTCGATCTTTTCAGAGGGATACAGATTCAAGCGGCGGCGAAGTTCGATGTCGCGGCCCTCCCAGTAGCTGTGCAGCGTCGGCAAATCGTGCGTCGTGGCCGCTGCCAGAGCATGCCTCGTGAATTCGTCGGGCCTGCGAAATCGTCCAGAGATCTTCTCGAAGAGCAACACCTTGTAGTGGTAGAGACCGAACTCGGGCATCGCCCGGCACATCTCCTCCGGCACCACGCCAAGATCTTCGCCCACGACCAAGCAGGAGCTGCGCGTACTCTCAAGACTCAGCGCGGTCAGCAGCTGATGCAGCGGATAGTGGACATAGGCGCCGGCCGTTGCGGCGCAGCCCGCCGGAACCCACCACAGACGGCAAAGGGACATCACATGATCGAGCCGCAGCGCGCCGTAATAGCGCATGTTGTCGCGGATCAGTTGGACGAATCCATGCAGAGGTTGCGCCTGCAGGACGGCTGGATCCGGCGGAGGAATTCCCCACCCCTGGCCTTTTAGCGCCAAAGGGTCCGGGGGTGCGCCTATTTCGGCGCCGAGACAATAGCTGGCTTGATCCATCCAGGTCTCGGAACCGGACGGATTGGCGCCCACCGCATAGTCTCCATACAGTCCGATCGGCATGCCGAGTGATCGCGCCAACGCCTGCGCCTGCACCAGCTGCTCGTGAGCCAGCCACTGCAAATAGGCATAGAACTCGACCTGCGTGGGATGTTCGAGCGCGAAGCGTGCCGCCGCGCTGCCATTCACATCTCGGTACTCCTGCGGCCAGCTCATCCATCCCGATGCAGAGCCGTTCGCTCCGCGAAAGTGGCAATCCAGCGCATCGAACCGAGCATGCAATTGCAATGGCAGCCCGCGCCGCGCGACGAATTCCAGAAAGCCGCGGCCGCGTTCGCTGCGCATCGCCAGGTGCGTGTCGCGGAATTCCTGATGGAGCAGCGCAAGAATTTCAAATTTCAAATCCGCCACGCCGCGATAGTCGACCAACGGTTGCGCGCGCAGCTCGTGCAGGCGGCGCGCGAATTCCGGATCGGCCATGCGCGCACGCGCGGCGAGGCAGTCCGCAAATTCCGGCACGGCCGGGACGGATATGTACAAAACATTGAGGAAGTATCGGCTCGACGCACTGTAGGGACTCGCCCGCGCCGGATCCGCCGGTGCCAGCGCGTGCAGCGGATTCACCCCGATAAAGCCGGCGCCGCTCGAGGCCATCCAACGAATCAGCATTTCCAAGTCGCGAAAATCACCGATGCCCCAATTGACCTGCGAGCGCACTGTATAGAGCTGCACCGCGATTCCCCAGAGCCGCCGACCGGCGGCGATCGCAGCCGGCTCGAAGCATTTCGGCGGGGAAACCATCAGCAGGCAATGCTCGGCCGCGCCGCCGGCTATTTTCGCCTCCAACTCGTGGTAGCCGGGCGGCAGATCCACGGCCAACTCGAAGCGGCGGCGCGTAATCCATGACCCTGCCACCTCCCCACGCCAGACTTCCGCGCAATCGGCGCTCGAGACTGAGCCGTCCAGCCGGGAGCCGTCCTCGAAAATCACTCGCCACACAATCGTGCCGCCGAACTCGCGGGCGGTGACATTGATATCAAATCCGATTCTCGCGGTTCGGGTCGTGGCCACGGCCGGCAGAAATCTGCGCCACCGGGCGGTTTCGATGTGCGCGATTTCGGCTGCGAGCGCGCTGTTGTCGTCGACGACACAGCCCATGGCACTTAAGATGCCGGCCTTGGTCTCCAGACTAAAGTGCTGCAGCTCGCCGCGATAGTTATCGTAAGCATCGGCGATGCCGCGCAGCTGGGCCAATCTCTCGATCAATGCGTTGTCCACGAATCAGCACTCCAAAAGCGCGATGCTGCGGGCCTTGAGCGCGTAATTTGTCACCTTGCCGAGGCTGTTCGCCGCCAGGCTCTCCGATACGGTGTCGAACAAGCAAATCCAAGGGCCATCCGCCGGCGCAGTGGGCAGGCCAAACGACTGCTCCGAATCCGCCGCATTCACCAATAACAGAAGATGTTCCACGGCGCCTGCGTGCTGCCTTTCGAACCAGATCCCCAAGGTGCGCTGATTCGCATCCTGCCACTCACTTTGCGTCATCTCCGTGCCACGAACGTTTAACCACGTCACGTCCTTGACTCCGGTACGTGATACGGCGCCCTTCAAAAAAGTCTCGCGGCGAAATTCCGCGTGCCGCCGCCGCAATTGCGCCAGCAAACGCACGAACTCCAGCAAGTCATGATTCGCGGCGCGCAAACGCCAGTCGACCCAGGAAATTTCATTGTCCTGGCAGTAAGCGTTGTTGTTGCCGCCCTGGGTGCGCCCAAATTCGTCGCCGGCCTGCAACATGGGCACCCCCTGCGACAGGAACAAGGTCGCGACGAAGTTGCGCATTTGCCTTTTGCGCAGTGTGGCGATCGCCGGATCGCTCGTCGGTCCCTCCGTACCGCAATTCCAACTCAATTCATTGCTATGGCCGTCGCGGTTGTTCTCGAGATTGGCCTCGTTGTGCCGTTCGTTGTAGGACACCAAATCATTCAGCGTCATGCCGTCATGCGCGGCCACAAAATTGACGCCTGCGGTTGGTTTACGTCCATTGTGGCGGAATATATCGCTGGAGCCGGCAAATCTTTCCGCGAGCTCGCCAAGTTTGCCGCCATCGCCGCGCCAGAACGTGCGCACCGTATCGCGGAAGCGGTCGTTCCACTCGGACCAACCAGGCGGGAAGTTCCCGAGCTGGTAGCCGCCCGGCCCGACGTCCCAAGGCTCGGCAATCAGCTTGACATAGGCAAGCACGGGCTCGGCACGCAGCGCCTTGAATAAAGCGGCCTGCGTGTTGAACGCGTCGGCCTCGCGCCCCAGCACCGTCGCCAAGTCGAACCGAAATCCATCCACATGCATTTCCTCGACCCAGTACTTGAGGCAATCGATGATGAGCGCACGCACACGCGGATGCTGACAATTAACGGTGTTGCCGGTGCCGGTGAGATTTTCGTAAAGACGCAGGTCCGTGGGATTCAAACGGTAGTACACCGGATTGTCGATACCGCGCAGGGACAAGAGCGGCCCGGTTTCGTTGCCCTCGGCCGTGTGGTTGAAAACCACGTCCAGAATGACTTCGATGCCGGCGGCATGCAGCGCTCTGACCATGGTTTTGAATTCAAGCACTGCATCATCAACGGCATACTCATTCGCCGGAGCAAACCAGGCGACCGGATTGTAGCCCCAGTAGTTGCTGAGCTTGTGATCGACCAGGAATTGCTCGCTGACGAATCCCTGACAGGGCAGCAATTCGACGGCGGTTACGCCAAGCGATTTCAAGTGCTCGATCACCGGCGCCACCGATAGCCCGAGATAGGTGCCGCGCCATTTCTCCGGCACCGCAGGATGCAGCCGGGTAAATCCCTTCACGTGCAGTTCGTAGATGACGGTGTCGCGCCAAGGGACCGTCGGCGGCCTGATGCCATTCCAATCAAATGCGCGGTCAATCACACGTCCGCGAAGCGGCGGCCGGGGCGAAAGTGCGCGCGCGTACGGATCGATCAAGGGCACGCTCGCGTCGAAGCGCTGGCCGTTTTGTGGATCATTCACGCCATGGACGCAAAACGCGTAGTGCACTCCGACGCCGCAGCCGCGTGGGGAAATCAGCCCGTGCCAGGCATCTCCGGTGCGGCCGGGCAAATCGTAGCGCGCAAGTTCCGCGCCGCCGGCGGCATCGTATAGACAGACCTCGACCCGGGTGGCATTGCTCGATAGGAGCGCGAAGTTGACGCCGTTCTTCGTCCAGGTGGCGCCGAGCGGTCTCGGGGCGCCCTTATTGATGCTCTTCAAATCGCCGGCCTCACCGCCCAAATACGCTCCGCGTATTCGCGAACGCTTCGATCGCTCGAGAAATAACCCATGTTCAAGCAGTTGATCACCGCCTTATGGCTCCATCGATCTTCGTCGCGATACAAGGCGTCGACTTGCTCCTGGGCTTGGGCATAGGCAGCGTAGTCTGCGAGCACCAAAAAGGGCTCACCGGGACTCAGCAACCGTTCAATCACGAATCGAGCATCATCCGGACGGCCGGGCGAGAAATACCCCGACGCAATCAGATCCAGCGTGCTCGCAAGTTCCGGGTTCCCCTCGATCACGCGGGCGGGCTGATAACCCGCCGCACGCTGCGCCGCCACCTCATCCGCGGTGAGTCCGAAGATGAACATGTTCTCCGCGCCCACATGATCGCGAATCTCGATGTTGGCCCCATCCAGAGTGCCGATGGTAAGGGCACCGTTCAGCGCAAGCTTCATATTCCCCGTTCCCGAAGCCTCCATCCCTGCGGTGGAGATCTGCTGCGATAGGTCCGCCGCGGGCATGATTTTTTGCGCCAGCGAAACATCGTAGTCCGGCAAAAATGCCACCTGCAGCTTGCCGTGAGCGAGGACATCCGCATCGATGGTGCGCGCCACGTTATTGATCAGCTTGATGACGGACTTGGCCATCGCATAGCCCGGCGCTGCTTTGCCGGCGAAGATTACGGTTCGCGGAACGACCTCCGCGCTGGGGTTGTCGCGAATTTTCTGATAGCGGGTCACGACATACAACAGATTCAACAGTTGCCGCTTATATTCGTGGATTCTCTTCACCTGCACGTCGAACAGCGAATCGACGCTGATCTCCAACCCGCTGCGGCGTTTCACCTCATCGGCCAGTCTCTGCTTGTTGGTGCGCTTGATGCCGCGGAACTGGCGGCGAAACTCCGGATCACCGGCGGCGCCCGCCAAGCGGCCGAGCTCCTCGAGATCATTTTCCCACGCGCGGCCCAAATGCTGCGTCAGCAGCGCAGAGAGCCCGGGATTCGATTGCTTGAGCCAGCGACGCACCGCGATGCCGTTGGTCACGTTGATGAACCGGTCGGGATACATCTCTGCGAAATCGCGAAACACGTGATTGCGCATGATATCGGAGTGCAACTGCGCGACGCCGTTGACTTTGTGGCTGCCGACGATGGCGAGGTGCGACATGCGCACGCGCCGGTCGCCGCCATCATCGATGATGGACATCTGACGCAGGCGCTTTGGATCATCAGGGTAGCTCGTCGCCACGGCCTGCAGAAAATCCCGATTGAGAAGATAGATAATTTCCAAATGCCGTGGCAACAGACGCTCGAACATCGTCACCGGCCACGATTCCAGCGCTTCGGGCAACAACGTGTGATTGGTGTACGAAAAGACGCCTTGGGTAATTTCCCAGCTCTCTGCCCACGAAAGGCCGTGCTCATCGACAAGCAGCCGCATCAACTCCGGGATTGCCACGGCAGGATGGGTGTCATTCAATTGAATGGCTATGGAGTCAGGCAGGGAGGCGAGCGAGCGTCCCTCGCTCAAATGAGTGACCAGTATGTCCTGCAAGCTTGCGCTCACGAAGAAGTACTGTTGCTTGAGCCGCAATTCCTTGCCCTGCGGCGTCGAATCGTCGGGGTACAGAATGCGCGAGAGGTTTTTCGCCTCCAATTGATCTTGAACCGCGGCCGCATAGTCCCCGGCATTGAAAGCCTCGAGCTTGAAAGGGGTGATCGCACGGCCGGACCAGAGTCTCAAATGATTGACGGTAGGCCCACCGTTTCCCGGAATCATTTGATCGAATCCGATGGCGTAGATGTCATTGGTATCGACCCAACGGTGCGCTTCAGTCACCCCGGCATTGTCCGGCGCCACGCTGCGCCCGCCGAAGCGCACCGTGTAGCCCGCGTTGCCGCGCGGTGTCTCCCAAACATTACGCAGGCGCAACCAACTGCTGGCGACTTCGCGTTGGCCGCCCTCGGCGTCAATGACTTGCGTGAAGATTCCGTAATCATAGCGAATGCCGTAACCCACCGCCGGGTAGTGCAGCGTCGCCAGTGAGTCCAGGAAACAGGCTGCCAGCCGGCCCAGGCCGCCATTGCCCAAACCCGGATCCACCTCCTGGGCTGCGATGTCCTCGAGTTCATATCCCATGCCGCGCAACACGCTGCGTGCCTCGTGCAGCAAATCCCCGTCCAAGCTGGAGAGCGCGTTGATCAGCGACCGCCCGGGCAGGTATTCGACGGAGAAATAGCACACTCTTTTGACATGCGCGTTCGCCACGCGGCGCTGCGTTGCCAACCAGCGCAGCGTGAGTTCCTCGCGCACCGCAAGCGACAGCGCATCGTAGATGTCGCGCGGCGTCGCCGACTCGGGATTCTTTCCGAGGGTCCCGGTGAGACGCTCCAGGAGCGCCGCCTGCAACATGCCAGGCTGCAGGGCAACGGTACGTCGAGTGGCCGATTGGGTGTCAATAGAGTCCATATTAGGGGTTATTATAAGGTTGTTAACGGGCACGCGGGGCAAACCTGTAATGCGGCACTCGGATTGAACGCTTCTTCCCTGGCCGTCGGCGTGGACGTCGGCGGTTCATCCATTAAATGCGCGCTCATTGATTTGGCGACCGGCGCTTTCGCGGGCAAACGCTTCAGCACGCCGACACCCGCGCACGATTCGACCGAGGCTCTGCTCGGTGCACTCGCCTCCGTGGTCGCGAATATTCCCGGCAATCACGCCGTGGGCCTGGCCTTTCCCAGCGTGATTCGCGGCGGCATCGTGCGCAGCGCGGCCAATCTCAACAAAGCGTGGATCGGCCAGCCGCTGGCGGAGCTCGCGGCCGAGCATTTGAAACGGCCTGTCATCGCCATCAACGACGCGGACGCGGCGGGATTGGCGGAATTGCATTACGGGGCCGCTCGCGGCGTGCCGGGCACTGTGCTGCTGCTGACGCTTGGCACCGGCATCGGCAGCGCACTGTTTGTCGATGGCCGGTTGGTGCCGAATACAGAATTCGGCCATCTGCAAGTCGCCGGCCAAGAGGCCGAAAAGCGCGCCTCGGGTCGCGCCAAAGTGGAGGGCGGATTGAGCTGGGAGGCGTGGGCGAGCCAATTGAATTTGGTGCTGAATGAATACCATGCCCTGTTGTGGCCCGATCTCATCGTTTTGTGCGGAGGCATCACCGAAGAGCCGGAAAAGTTCATGGATAAACTGCATTGCGAGGCGCGCCTATGCGTCGGAACTTTGCGTTCGGAAGCCGGCATCGTGGGCGCAGCGTTGGCCACGACCGTATCCGCACCGCGACGCTGAATAAGGCGATCTTGGCGGGCTTGATGGCGCTGACACTGGGCGCCTGCGCGACCACCTCGCACCCCGCCTCGCACCGCCAGGAAATCGCGCCGCCGAGTGAAATCCCGCCCGAGCAGAAACCCGCGCCGACTCAATTGATGATTGACAGCGCCACCTCCATGATCGGTCAGCCCTACCGGTTCGGCGGCGCGGCGCCGGGCGGATTCGATTGCAGCGGCTTGGTGGTTTACGCGGCCGCAAACGCCGGAATCCGCGTGCCGCGCACCGCTGCGGAGCAGCTGCGATTCGGCTCACCCGTGAAGCGCGCGGAACTGCAAGCCGGCGATCTGATCTTCATGCATCTTTCCAGCAAGGAATTGCACGTGGCCATCGCACTCGATCGTCAGCTGTTTGTGCATGCGCCCTCGAGCGGCGGGCGCGTACGCGTTGACTCGCTGCTTGCTCAGCCGTATGCGAAGGCGTTCATCGCCGCAAGACGCGTAGTATCATTCGACACCCCACAATAAGGACCCCTATGAAACTGTATTACTTTACCGGCGCTTGTTCGCTGTCGCCGCATATCGTCGCGCTTGAAGCGGGCGTGCCCGTAACCCTGGTCAAGATCAATTCCAAGACCAAAAAGACCGAGAGCGGCGCGGACTATCTGGAAATAAATTCAAAGGGCGCCGTGCCCGCGCTGCAATTGGATGACGGTCGAGTGCTGACGGAGGGACCTGCGATCGTTCAATATCTGGCGGACCTCAAGCCTGAATCGGGTTTGGCGCCGCGGGCGGGAACATTCGAGCGCTACCAGCTGATGGAAATATTGAACTACATCACTTCCGAAGTTCACAAGTCGTTCTCGCCGTTGTTCAATCCGGCGAGCTCAGCGGAGATGAAGGAAACCTTCGGGGCGACTCTTGCCAAGAAATTCGACTGGCTGTCGGGCTTCCTCGGCACGAAGCCATTTTTGCTCGGCAACACCTTCACGGTCGCGGATGCGTATCTGTTCACCGTGCTGAACTGGACCGCGCACGTCAAGATTGACCTGGGCAAGTGGCCGATTCTCGCCGACTACAAAACCCGAATTGCGCAACGCCCCAAAGTCATCGAAGCGATGAAAGCCGAAGGCCTGATCAAGTAAAGCCTCAAGTCTCTGCTGCCTCCAGCGTCTCGATGGAGGCAGCAGCAAATTGCAGCGCGGCGAGGCGCGCATAAAGCGGGCTGTGCACCAGCAATTCGGCATGCGTTCCGACTGCGACTTTATGGCCATGGTCCATCACCACGATGCGATCGGCCTTCAGCACGGTCGCGAGCCGATGCGCGATAATGATTGTGGTGCGGCCCTGCATCAGCTTTTCCAGCGCCTGTTGCACCAGGCGCTCGGATTCCGCATCCAGTGAACTGGTCGCTTCATCCAGCAGCAAGATGGGTGGATCTTTGAGAATCGCGCGCGCCAG
>DATNKC010000393.1:0-4912 GCA_035603615.1 Steroidobacteraceae bacterium
GTCGACGCTCAAACTCACAGTGCTGGAGGATCTAGGGCCTGTTGCTTTCGGGCCTAGATTCTTCTTACCCTCCCTGACGAGCGCTAACCGATCAAAATCACTGGACGCGCGTTTATTTCGCCGTGGCCATGGACGCATCCCAGCCCCCGCCCAATGCTTCGATCAATGCCACGCTGGCCTGCAGTCGCGAAGACAGCACTTGCAGGGCCGTTTCCTCGGCGCTCAATCGGGTGGTCTGAGCGGTAATGACGCTGCTGTAGGGAACCGTGCCGGCCTTGTATTGATTGAGTGTCAGCGCTTCGGCTTCGCGCGCCTTTTTGACCGTTTCATCCTGAATCACGCCTTCTTGCTCGAGCACCCGCAGGGTGACGATTTCGTCCTCGACTTGTTGAAAGCTGGTCAGGACCGTTTGACGGTACGCATCCACGGTTCCGTCGTAGGCCGCGCGCGCGCCTCGTACTTGAGCACGCACCAGTCCGCCGTCGAACAGGGTTTGCGCCAGCGTCGGTCCGACCGCCCAGACGCGATTGGAATTTCGGATGAGTCGGCTGAACGAAAGGCTCGAATATTGATCCTGCCCAGTCAAGGTCAGGTCCGGGAAATATCCGGCCTTGGCGACGCCGATTTGCGCATTGGCCGACGCCATCTTGCGTTCCGCTTCCGCGACATCTGGCCGCCGTTCCAGCAACGTGGAGGGCACGCCGGCGGGCACCGTCGGCACGTCTGAACGCATGGCCGAGGCGGTCAAGGAGAACTCTGCCGGCTGCTTGCCGATCAGCACGGCCACCGCATGTTCGAGGGTGGCGCGCATGATCTTGGCGTTGACCTGCTGCGCTTGACTCGAGAGCAGTTGCGTTTCGGCGGTGACCACATCGGCGCGCGCCGCGACGCCAAATTTATATCGGCTCTCAGTGATCTTCAGCGACAGCGTCTCGGCGACGACCGTGTCGTCCAGCAGCTTTTCCAATTGATCCTGGGCGCGCAGCTCAAAGTAATCGGTCGCCAATTCGGCCTGCGCGGACAGCCGTGCCGCGGCGAGCGCCGCCGAATTGGCCTGGGCGGCCGCGACATCGCTCTCCGTGGTGCGCCGGATGCGGCCCCAGATGTCGATGTCCCAGTTGGCCGAGACGCCCGCCGAATAAGTATTTTGCGTTAGTGTCTTGGTGCCCGTGCCGCCGGTAGGTATCCCGGCCGTCGCGCCCGCACTGGTCGTGACCACGGGCTGGCCTTGGCGTTGCATCCCGAGGCTCGCGGCGATGGTGGGCCAAAATCCCGCGCGCGCCTGAGACACCAAGGCCCGGGACTGCTCGAAGGCCGCCTCGGCCGCCTTGACGTTTTCATTCGAAATGTCGATTTGCACCTCGAGATCATCCAGCGCCGCGTCATTGAAAATCTTCCACCAGGGTCCGCGCGACAGCACATCGTTGGGTTCGCTCGGTTTCCAGTCGCCGGCCTCCTTGTAATTTGCAGCCGTCTCGAATGGCGGACGATGATAGTCGGGGCCAACCGCGCAGGCGGCGGCGAGAGAGGCGCCGAACATCACGGCGAAGCATCGGGCGAGCGGCTTGATCATGTCGGGACCCCGATAGGACCTAAGCCCCGATCGCCTGAATCTTTGCTGCCTTTGAGCCTCTGCGGCGGCGAGTACTTGCCGTCCTTAAGATGTTTCCAGTAGCGGCGCAGATATAAATAGATGACTGGCGTGGTGTACACGGTGAGCAGCTGACTGACGATGAGGCCCCCGACGATGGCAATACCGAGCGGCCGGCGCATTTCGGTACCGTTGCCGGTGGCCACGGCCAGCGGCAACGCGCCGGCGATGGCGGCGCAGGTGGTCATCATGATGGGCCTGAAGCGCAGCCGGCAGGCGTGCTCGATCGCCTTGAGCGGATCCATCCCCAGCGTGCGCTCGGCATCGAGCGCGAAGTCCACCATCATGATGGCGTTCTTTTTGACGATGCCGATCAAAAGAAGAATGCCTAAGAATGCAATCAGGCTAAATTCGGTGCCGGTGGCGAGGAGCGCCAGCAACGCCCCGAGTCCCGCGGACGGCAGGGTCGAGAGGATGGTCAGCGGTTGGCCGTAATTTTCATAGAGCATGCCCAGCACCACGTAGATCGCGGCGATCGCAGCCAACAGCAGCAACGGCAGATTGCCGATTCCTTGCTGGAACAGCCGCGCCGTCCCGTAGTCGCCGCCGCGAATACTGACGGGCACGTGGATGTCCGACATTTTCTTGGCGATGGCGTCGGTCGCGGTACCCAGGGAGACGCCCTCGGGCAAGTTGTAGGCAATCGAGGTGGAGACCGACGTGCCGGTGTGATTGACCGACACCGCGGTGGTGCCCGTGACGAAGTGGCTGAATGCGGAAAACGGAATCATGGTCTCCTGCGAGAGGCTGACGGCAGATCCGGTGGAGGTATTGCCTCGTCCGGCGTTCGCCAGTGAATTGGCGGCCAGATTGCGCGCCACATCCTGCGCCACCGAGGTGCTGGATGCCGCGCTCGCCGGCTGGAGAATGGTCGTGCCCGCCACCGCCTGCGTCAGCTGCGTGCCGGACGGCGCGCCGCCCGCGGTGCTGACATACAAACTCTTTAAGATCTCCGGGTTTTGCCAGAACTCCGGCGCCACTTCCATAACGACGTGATATTGCTGCGGGCTGAATGGGTTGTAGATGGTCGATACCTGCGCTTGGGCAAACGCGTCGCCCAGCGCGTTATCGATTTGTATCTCCGACAATCCTAGGCGCGATGCACTGTCGCGATCCACGATCAAGTCGGTTTCCAGCCCGCCCGGCTGCAAATCCGTATCCACATCGGTGATCTCCGGCATGTCCTGAAGGGCAACCCGCAGCTTTTGCGACCAAACGCGAAGTTCGGTCAGGTCATCGCCCAGCAAGGTGAATTGATATTGCGAGTTGCCGCTGCGGCCGCCGGGACCGCCGAAGTCTTGTATGGCCTGCAGAAAGGTGTTCGCGCCTGCAACTTGTGCCAGTTGCGGGCGCAGCCGCGCAATGACGTGATCCGCGGAAATGCGCCGCACGTTCAGCGGTTTGAGATTAATCGTGACATTGGCGGATGCGCCGCCGCCGCCACCGGGACCGAAGCCACCGGACCCAACGGAGCCCGTGACCGTGTCCACCGCCGGGTCCGCCTGGATGATGGCGGCGACTTGTTGGAGCTTGGCCTTCATCAGCTGAAAAGAGCTCGCCGCATCGCCGCGGATGCCGCCCCGCAATTGACCGGTATCCTGCTGCGGGAACAATCCTTTGGGGATCACGATATAGAGGTAAACATTCAGCCCGATGGTCGCGAAGAAAATGAACAGCATGACGCGCCGGTGGCGCAGCGCCCAGTCGAGCGTGCGCGCATAATTTTCGCGCAGATGCTCGAAATTGCGTTCGAAAGCGCGCGCAAATCGCGACGGCACGCGGTTGTGTTCGGGTCGCAACAGCAGCGAACACATCATCGGCGTCGTGGTGAGCGAAATCACCAGCGAGATCAGGATCGCCACCGACAAGGTCATGGCGAATTCGACCAATATGCGTCCGAGAATGCCGCCAATCAGGATGAAGGGCGTGAATACCGCCACCAGCGACAAGCTCATGGAGAGCACGGTGAATCCGACTTCTTGCGCGCCCTGGAATGCCGCGCGCATGCGCGTCATGCCCGCTTCGATGTGCCGCGTGGTGTTCTCCATGACCACGATCGCATCGTCGACGACGAAGCCTGTGGCAATGGTGAGGGCCATCAGCGAAAAATTATCGAGCGTATAATTCAGCAGATACATGGCGCCGAAGGTGCCGATCAGCGATACGGGCACCACGATTGCGGGAATCAGGGCGGCGCGATAGCTGTTCAAGAAAATGTAGACCACCAAAATCACGAAGGCCACGGCCAACAAGAGAGTTTGTTCAACTTGCCGCAGCGAGGCGCGGATGGTGACCGAACGGTCGAAGTTCACCACCAGGTCGATTTTCGGGTCGATGGAATTTTTCAGAACCGGAAGCTCGGCTTTTACCGCGTCGATCGTTTCCACGATGTTGGCGCCGGGCTGCAGATATACCGTCACGAACACCGCCGGACTGCCGTTGTAGAGTCCGTAGGTGCGAATATTTTCGGTGGCGCCATCCTGCATATCCAAGACCGTCGCCACATCGCTGAGACGCACCGGCGCGCCGTTGCGATTCGCGATGATCAGGTCGCGATAGGGCCCCGCGTCGCGGGCATTGTCATTGGTGTAAATCTGATAGTGCAGCTCATCGGTTTCAATCGCGCCCTTCGGCGCGTTGGCGTTCGAGTTGGATATGGCCGCGCGCACATCTTGCAGGCCGATGCCGTACTTGGAAAGCGATAGCGGATTGATCTCGACGCGCACGGCGGGAAGCGCGCTGCCGTTGACGCTGACGCCTCCCACTCCGCCAAGCTGCGATAGACGCTGCGAAATCACCGCGTCCGCGGCATCGTAAATCTGCCCCTGGGTGAGCACATCGGATGTCATGGCAATGGACATCACCGGAAACGCAGAGGTGTTGAGCTTGCGATAGGAGGGATTGCTGGTGAGGGAGGTCGGCAAATCGGCGTGCGCGGCGGAGATGGCGGCCTGCACATCGCGCGCGGCGCCGTCGACATCGCGGTCAATGCCGAAGGTGAGCTGAATGCTCGTGGTGCCGACGCCGCTGGTGGAGGTCATGTCATCGACATCGGAAATGGCGCCGAGGTGGCGCTCCAATGGAGTCGCAACCGTGGCCGCCATGACTTCCGGGCTGGCGCCGGGAAGTTGCGCCGATACGAATATCGCCGGTACGTCGACGCGCGGCAGGGGGGCGACCGGCAATAGCGTGAATGCGACCACGCCGCACAACGCGACACCGAGCGTCAATAAGGTGGTTGCCACCGGCCGTTTGATGAAG
>DATNKC010000394.1:0-12821 GCA_035603615.1 Steroidobacteraceae bacterium
GTTGCCATGGAGGCCTGATACGATAGCGGGCTTGGCACACTCCAGCACAACACCGAAGCTTTCCATTTGGAGCACTCTGTTGGGAGTTGCCCTGTTGGTGCTGGTGGCGTTCTGGCTGCATCACTTGCTCGGCAAGTACCACTGGCGCGACATCCTGGAGCGCGTCCAAGCCATCTCGAACACGAAACTGTTGCGTGCGGCTTTCTTTACTTGCGCAGGGTACGGCTGTCTGACGCTGTACGATGCGCTTGCCGTCCGCTTTGCCGGCGCACGCGTGCCTTACCCGCGCGTCGCGCTCATCTCCTTCATGGGCTATGCCATCGGGCACAACGTCGGCTTCAATTCGATCAGCGGCGGCGCCGTGCGCTATCGCGCCTATACCGCGCTCGGCCTCAGTGCCAAACAAATCGCCACCATCATTGCCTTCGGCACGCTGACCTTTTTCCTGGGTGCCAGCGTGCTGCTCGGCGTGTCGCTGTTGTCGAACGCCGGAATGTCCGGATCCGTGCTGCATGTAAACGCCTGGCTGGCGCGGGTCGCCGGCGGCTTTTTGCTGGTGGCGGTGGGCGCGTATCTGTGGCTGGTTTGCACGCGCCACGCTCCCTTGAAGTTTCGCAAAATCGTGATACCGGTGCCCAAACCGCGTGTCGCGTTCGCGCAGATCGGCATCAGCTGCGTCGATATGCTCTGCGCGACCAGCGTTCTCTACGTATTGTTGCCGCGGGAAGCTGCGATCGGCTTCTTCGCATTTGCCGGCGTCTATCTGCTGGCGCTCGCCGCCGGCGCCATCAGCAATGTTCCCGGCGGCATCGGCGTGTTCGAGTTCGTATTGCTGCTGCTGATGCCGTCGGTGCCCGAGGATCGGCTGCTGGGCGCGCTGATCGCGTATCGCGCCATTTATTACTTCACACCGTTCTTCATCGCGCTGGTGTTGTTGGGGGCCCACGAGGTCTGGATACATCGCGCGCCGGTCGTGCGCCTCGGGCGCGTCGTGCGGGCATTTCTGACCGCCGTGACGCCGCAAGCGATCGCGATCGCGGTGTTTCTCGCCGGCGCCGTGCTGCTGTTTTCGGGTGCGACACCGGGCTTGGGCGATCGGCTGGCGTTGCTGCGCAACTTCGTGCCTCTGTCGGTGCTCGAGCTGTCGCATCTGCTCGGCAGCGTAGTGGGCGTGGGATTGCTGATCATCGCGCATGGCCTGTACCGACGCTTGCACACGGCGTGGTGGATTACGATTTGGCTGCTGTGCGCCGGTATCCTGTTGTCGCTGCTCAAGGGCTTCGACTACGAGGAAGCCACCGTCCTGGCGATGGTGGTGATCATGCTGGCCTCGGCGCGATCGCGCTTTCGGCGCCGCGCTTCGCTCATCGAGCAGCACTTTTCGACCGCGTGGGTCGCCGCCTTTTTTCTGGTGTTGGCGATGGCGGCATGGCTGGTGCTGTTCGCCTACCGGCATTTGCCTTACGACAACGAACTCTGGTGGCAATTTGCCTTCCAAGCATCCGCGCCGCGCAGTCTGCGGGCATCGCTGCTCGCCGTGATGATCGGCGCGGCCTACGGTTTGTGGCGCGTGTTACGGCCCGCGCCGCCGCGATTTTCGGCACCGAAGCGCGAGGATCTGGAGCGCGTGGCGGAACTAATCGACAAGGGCGAGGACACGACGGCGAATCTTGCACTGCTGGGCGATAAAAATCTGTTGTTCAATAAAGACCGGACCGCCTGCATTATGTTCCAGACTTCCGGCAATAGCTGGGTGGCCATGGGCGATCCGATCGGGCCGCCGGAACTCGGCGAGGATCTGGCTTGGGAGTTTCTAGAGGACTGCGACGGCATGGCCGTCTCGCCGGTGTTCTATCAAGTGACGCCGGAACGCCTGCCGCTGTACGTGGATTTGGGTCTCACCTTGAGCAAGCTTGGCGAAGAGGCACGAGTGCCGCTCGAGTCCTTCTCTCTGGAGGGCGCCGCACGCGCGGATCTGCGCCAGGCGCACCGCCGCGCCTGCCGCGATGGTGCGACGTTTGAAATGATCGGACGCGGCTCGGTGGGGCCCACACTGCCGGAATTGCGTGCCGTCTCGGACGCGTGGCTCGTGGCCAAGAACGCCACCGAGAAGCGCTTTTCCTTGGGGTTTTTCGACGAGCGTTATATCGCGCATTTCGATGTCGGCGTGGTTCGCCACCAGGGAGCGGTGGTTGCATTCGCCAACCTGTGGCGCGGCGGTTCCACGGAGCTGTCGGTCGATCTCATGCGCTATAACGACCTCGCGCCCAAAGGCGTCGTTGACTACATGCTGATCGAATGCATGTTATGGGGCAGGGCGCAGGGATTCCACTGGTTCAATCTGGGGATGGCGCCGCTCTCGGGACTCGAGGAGCACGCGTTGGCGCCCACCTGGCACAAGCTCGGACGCATCGTGCAGCGCTACGGCGAAACATTTTATAACTTTGGCGGCTTGCGTAAATTCAAAGAGAAATTCGATCCGGTGTGGCGTCCGCGCTATTTGGCGGCGCCGGACGGGCTGGCGATGGCCGGCGCACTGCTCGATGTCACGGCGCTGATCTCCGGCGGCGTGCGCAACGTGCTGCGCAAGTGACCGAAAGCTAGACGAACTGCGCCTCGATCTTCTGCGCAACCTCGCGCATCTTCGGCAGAAATTGCTCCACTGCCGCGCGCAATGGCACCGCGGTTGCCGCATAGCGAACCGTGACGGTTGCGAGGATGCGATCCTTGGCGCGCACCGGAATCGCCAGGCTGGTCTCTTCCGAGACGCGCCGCGCGCGATGCGCCATGCCGAATCCTTGAGTGCGTGTTTCGTTCAGCAGCCGTTCGACCTCGACGCGGTTGCGCGCCAGCCGGTCCTCCGGCAATGATGAGCGCGCCAATAACTCCAGCATCGCATCCCGCTGTTGTGCCGAGCAGAACGCCAAATACGCGCGCCCCGGCGCTGAGCCCAGCATGGGCACGCGCACACCGGCGCTGTACTGTTCCAGCGCGAGAGGGCTCTGACGGTCGGTGGTCTCGCGGATCATCATCGTCGAGCCCGATGGCGTGGCAATCGCCACCGGCCAAATAATCTGAGAGCCCAAGGTTGCGAGCAGCGGCTTGGCGATATGCGCCACCAATGCCTCATCGTCAAAGCCGTCCGACAGCGCTCGGACCATGATGGTCGGCCGGTAGCAGTCATCGTGCGCATCGCGATCGACATAGCCGGCGAGGCGCAGCGTTTCCAAAATGCGATAGGTCGTGGTGCGCGGCAGGCCCACGGCGGCGGCGAGAGTATTGATGGCCGCCCGCTCGAGGCGGTTAAGTTCTGTTAAGACGTCGAGTCCGCGATTCAAGGCGCGGATGGGACGCGTCGAATCGCGGCCGATCTCTTCCGGGGGAGCCTCGCGGCGTTCGTCAGAATGCGGAGTAACTTGTGCGTGCATCATCGCAATATCCTTCGGGCTTCGGACCGTTTCCATTGACAAAACAACAACATAGGCCGCATCACTTGCGAAGTGCCGCCGGCGTAAGCCTGTACCTGAGACGGGCCCGATCGTCACCGATAAAGATCAGGGGACTCAGTCTCGTACATATGTACCTCCAGGATGGAATCTGGTTGCTTAGGAGCGCCGCAACCCGCGACCCACTGCCAGTCGCCTATTCAGTTACAATCCGCGCCGATTTGGCCTGGACTTAAGGAATCGGGACTGACATGTCGGAACAATACGTAGAAACGGTCATCATTGGCGCCGGCCCCGTGGGACTGTTTCAGATCTTCGAGCTCGGGCTTCTGGGGATCAGCACTCACATCATCGATTCCCTGGGCCAGCCCGGCGGTCAATGCACCGAGCTGTATCCCGATAAACCGATCTATGATATCCCCGCGTTGCCCGTGTGCGGCGCACAGGAACTGATCGATCGATTGCTGGAGCAGGCCAAGCCCTTCAAAGCCACGTTTCATCTGGGCCAGGAAGTGACTGAATTGCGCGTGCTCAGCAACGGCAAATTTCACGTCGCGACCTCCACCGGCACGCGCCTCACCGCCGGCGCGGTGGTCATCGCCGGGGGAGTAGGTTCCTTCCAGGCACGCCGCCTGAGTATTCCCGGCATCGAGCAATTCGAAGGCAAAACCGTGCATTATCGGGTGAAATCGGCGGGCGACTTTTTCAACCAGGATCTGGTGATTTGCGGCGGTGGGGACTCGGCATTGGACTGGACGGTTGCGTTTTGCGGCAAGGCGCGCTCCTTGACCCTGGTGCATCGACGCGCGGAGTTTCGCGCCGCACCCGCCACGGTTGCACGCATGCGCGATTTGGTGGCGGCGGGCAAGATGCAATTATTGCAAGGCAATGCCGTCGCCGTGCAGAAGGAGGGCGAAAGATTGACCGGGCTCGAGGTGCAAACTGCCGACGGACCGACGCGCACGATTCCGGTGGACCATGTATTCGCATTCTTTGGCCTGCATCCGAAGCTTGGGCCGATTGCAGAATGGGGCCTGGAGATGGAAAAGAGGGCGCTCAAGGTCGACACCGAGAAGTTTCAGACCAGCGTTCCGGGAATCTTCGCCATCGGCGACATCAATTCATATCCCGGCAAGAAAAAACTCATCTTGAGCGGCTTTCATGAAGCTGCGCTGACGGCGTTTGCGATTCAACATCACCTGTTCCCGGAGAAGCGGCAGTTTTTGCAATACACCACCACCAGCCCGATCATGCAGAAGCGCTTGGGCGTGGCAGCCGCGGAATGAATTTTCAGGGGCGTCGATGAACCAGCTGCTCGAAGATCTGATCAAGGTCATGACGCTCGAGCGCCTCGAGATGAATCTGTTTCGCGGACAGAGCCGCGATATCGGCAGTCCGCAAGTGTTCGGCGGTCAGGTGCTCGGGCAGGCCTTGGTGGCGGCGACCGCGACGGTGGAAAACCGGCAGGTGCATTCGTTGCACGCCTATTTCTTGCGCCGCGGGGACTTCAATCTGCCGATCGTTTACGAGGTCGACAGGGCCTGGGACGGGAAGCATTTCGCCACGCGGCGTGTCATCGCCATTCAGAACGGCCAACAAATTTTCAATATGTCGGCCTCCTTCCAAATTCCAGAGCCCGGCTTGGACCATCAGTTTCCAATGCCGGATGTGCCGATGCCGGAAACGCTGCCGGATTTCGCGCAGGTTCGCGCCTCACTGGAAGGCCTATCGCCGACCTTGCTGAAAATATTGGATCAGAAGCGGCCGTTCGAATTCAAACCCACCGAGATTCCCAATTTCTTAAGTCCGGAAAAAAGACCGCCGTTCAAGTACGTTTGGATCCGGGCCGTCGACAAGCTTCCGGATGACGAGGCGCTGCATCGCTGCCTGCTGGCTTATGCGTCCGACTTTCAATTGCTCGACACGGCGCTCAAGCCGCATGCGCTTTCCATGGCCCGCGACAAGTTGGTGATCGCCAGCATCGATCATGCGATGTGGTTTCATCGCACTTTGAGGGTTGATGACTGGCTGCTGTATGCCATGGACAGCCCGAGTGCCTCCGGTGCCCGCGGCTTCACGCGCGGCAATATATTCGCACGCGATGGCCGCCTGGTCGCAAGCGTCGCGCAGGAAGGCCTGATCAGAGTGATGTCCTAAGGAGCGGCTGCGTGTTCAAAACCGTCATTATCTTCATAGTCGTTGCCGTCGTATTGATCGGCGGCATGCTGGCGCTGCGCAGCAGCCGCAACACCGGGATGCCGAGCGAGGATGTGCTGAAGCGCTCTACGGAGCGGGCGCGCCAGCAGGCGGCCAAGGATGAGGCCGAGCGGTAGCGCCTCGGCACCAATATCACTTCGCCGAAGCCGACGCCTCCCACACCTCGCGCGGCAAGGTGAACAGGTGGCAGTCCCACCAGCGATTCTTGGCGCGACGATGCTTGCGATACACCGCTTCCCAACGCATGCCGATTTTCTCCAGTACGCGGATCGAGGCGGCATTGTTGACATCGACGGTCGAGATCACGCGTTGCGCGCGTAGATCGAAAAACGCCGCATCGACCAGCGCCAGCGCAATTTCGGTCGCGTATCCCTTGCCCCACTGCTCGGCGCTCAACATATAGCCCAAGTCCACGACGTTGCTCTCGATCAAGGACAGATCGCAGGCCCCGATCAGCTTGCCCGAGGCGCTTTCCTCCACGGCCAGCTCGAATCGGGTGCGCGGTTGCTCGCGCTGCGACGCCAGCAGCTCCTCGAGATATTCGGCCGTGCTCTCCTCGTCGCGGGGCCCGAAAAAAAGATAGCGCGTGACGCGCGGATCCGACGAATAGGCATGGACGGCTGCGAAGTCCATTGCGATGAACTCGCGCAGGTTCAAGCGTGCGGTGCGGACCGGCAGCGTTAGTTTGCGCACAAGACTTTGCCCGGATTCAAGATGCCTTTCGGATCGAGGGCTCTTTTAATCGCGTGCATGGCCTCGAGCTCAACGGGGTCCGCGCGGCGTGCGAACTCCGCAGCCTTCAGACGTCCAATGCCGTGTTCCGCGCTGATGCTGCCGCCGAGGCTCTCCACCAAATCGAACATCGCCAGTTCGAGCGCATGCGTTCTGCCGGTGAACTGTGCCGTGTCCGAGCCGGGCTTTTGACTCAAGTTGAAATGCAGGTTGCCGTCGCCCGCGTGACCGTAGGAGACCACGTCTCCCTCGGGAGCGAGCTTGAGCGCCAGCGCGCTGCCTTTCTCGATGAGCGTGGGAATGGCGGAGACCGGAACCGAGACGTCGTGCTTGATGCTGGCGCCGTGGCGCCGCTGCGCCTCCGGGACCGACTCGCGCAATTTCCACATGGCCTGCGCCTGGGCAAGTGACGTTGCCAACATGGCGTCCTTGAGCGCGCCCGCGGCCGCCGCATCTTCGAGCTCAGAGGTCAAAAGCGCCGTCAGATTCTGGTTCGGGTTCGGCGAGCTCAGTTCGATCAGCAAGTACCAGCCGCAATCGAAGCCCAGCGGATTCGCGACGCCGGTAACGTGCTTGACGGTCATTTCCACGGCAATGCGCGGCATCAATTCGAATGAGGTCACTTGATCGCCTGCGGCGCTGCGCAGCCGCGCGAGCAAATCCAGTGCGTGTTGCGGCGAGTCGATGCCGACCAATGCCGTGGCGGTGTCGGCCGGCAACGGAAACAGCTTGAGCGAGGCCGCTGTAATGATGCCGAGCGTGCCTTCGGCGCCGACAAACAAGGATTTCACGTCGTATCCGGTATTGTCCTTGCGCAGACTCTTCAGCGCCGAGAGCACCCGCCCGTCGGCCAGCACCACCTCCAGCCCCAGCACCAAGTCGCGCATCATCCCGTAGCGCAATACCGCCGTACCGCCGGCATTGGTGGAGAGGTTGCCGCCGATTTGTGCGGTTCCCTCCGATCCCAAGCTCAAGGGAAATAGGCGATTCGCTTCACGCGCCGCCGTTTGTGCGCCGGCCAGCGTGCAGCCGGCTTCGACGATCATGGAATAATTCGCCGCGTCGACTTGCCGAACGCGATTCAAGCGCTGTAGGGATACGACAATCTGCGCGCCGCTCTCATCCGGAGTCGCGCCGCCGCAGTAGCTGGTGTTGCCCCCGTGCGGCACCACCGCGACTTCGTCGCGGTTGCAAACCCTCAAGATCCGGGCGACCTCATCGACGCTGCGGGGGCGCAGCACCAGCGGCGTGGCGCCCTGATAAAGACGTCGAAAATCGCTGAGGTAGGGCGCGACGTCGTCGTGCGATTCCAGAAAGTTGCCGGCACCGGCTGCTTCTTTAAGTTCCGCGAGCGTCGCGGAACTAGGCGGGCGCGGCATGGACGATTAGAGCCGCTTGCCCCCGCCGTCGCGGATCGCAGCGGGTACCGGCTTGAGATCCCAGATTACGCCGAAAAACGACATCAGCTTCAACAGGTAGAAAGTGACGTCGAATTCCCACCAATAAAAGCCCTGGCGGACCGAAGCGGGATAGTGATGGTGATTGTTATGCCAGCCTTCGCCCAAGGTGATGATGGCCAGCCAGGGATTGTTGCGGCTGGTATCGCCGGTCTTGTAGCGCTGGCGGCCGAACACATGCGAGAGCGAATTAATGGTGTAGGTCCCGTGGTAGACCAGCACGGTGGAGACAAAGAAACCCCAGACCAGCATCTGCCATCCGGTGGTGTGAAGTCCCGGTGCGACATGCTTCAAGAGCACGCCGAGCAGAAATACCCCAACCCCCAGAACCGTCGGAACCACGACATCGAAGCGATCCAGGAACCGCAGTTCGGGATACTTCAGCAAGTCCTTTACTCGCGATAAATCCGCCGCGAAGTGCTTATGGGACATGAACCAGCCCATATGGCTCCAGAAAAAGCCGTGCTGCACGGGCGAGTGCACGTCTTCAGGCTTGTCCGAGTAGACATGATGATGCCGATGATGTGCCGCCCACCAAATCGGTCCGCGTTGTACCGCCGAGGCCCCCAACATGCCAAAAATGAATTGCCCAACGCGCGAGGTCTTGAACGTGCGATGGGAAAAATAACGGTGATAGAAGCCGGTGATGGCAAACATGCGCACCACGTACAGCGCGATCGTCACCGCCAATGCGATCCAGCTGAAACCGACCCAGATCACCGCCAGACAGGCCGCATGCATGAGCAGAAAAGGAAATACCCGCGCCCAATCGATGTGCTTTCCTGCATCCTTGAGCGCCGGTTCGCGCGGCCGCGTTGCAAAGTCGCTGTTGCCGAACCACCGTGACAGCTCACGACCCACGCGCACCGCGGTGGGCGGCTCGATCACGATTTCATTTTCTGGAGTCATGAGTAACCTTAAGTTTTAAGTGCCGCAATCCGTTCGTCCAACGGCGGATGGGTCATAAATAGCCGCATGATTCCATCCGCGCGGCCCGTGTTGATTCCGAATGCCTGCAGTTGCTGCGGCATCGGTTCTCCCTGGCTGCGCTTCAGCATTTGCAGCGCATCGATCATGTTGGCGGTACCGGTCAGATCCGCACCGCCCCGATCCGCACGAAACTCGCGCCGCCGCGAGTACCAGCAAACGATCACGCTCGCGATAATGCCGAGTACGAACTGCGCCAGTATCGTGGTCAGGAAAAAACCGATCCCCGAACCCTGTCTGTCATTCCGGAGGATGGCCCGATCAACGATGCCGCCGATGATTCGCGCGAGAAAGATCACGAATGTATTTAACACGCCTTGCAAAAGAGCGAGCGTAACCATATCACCGTTTGCGACGTGTGTGATTTCGTGACCCAGTACCGCCTCGACTTGTGTGCGCGACATGCTGCGCAACAGACCGCTGCTGACCGCCACCAGCGCGGCATTGCGGCGCGCGCCGGTTGCGAAGGCATTCATTTCCTCGGCGTCGAAAATGCCGACTTCCGGCATTCCCAAATGGGCTTGCTCGGCCAGTCGCTTGACGCTGCCCACCAGCCATCGCTCCAGTTCGGATTGAGGGCTCTCGATGACGCGTACTCCCATCATGCGTTTGGCGGTCCACTTGGACAGGGCCAGCGAAATGAGCGATCCGCCGAAGCCGAAAATCGCCGCAAAAACCAGCAAGCCGCCGGTGCCGCCCTGCATCAGATGCACGCCGAACACATTTTCGACGATGTAGAGCACCACGCTGAGCAGCGCGAGCACCGCGAGATTGGTCACGACGAATAGGAAAATGCGTTTCATGGGACTTCAGAGCGAGAAAAAGAGCCGCAATATGGTAACGCGGCTTTCAGCAATGGTCGGGACGTTGAAGCTCAATTTCAAGCTAGAGTGGTCCAGTGGGCCCATCAGCACGGAGTCACGATTGACCGCCATGCGGACAATGCTCCGCTATGTTGTTGTAAAATAGAACATTAATCTTTCAGAGTCAGGCATGCAATATCGGGACTACTACGAAATCCTTGGACTAACGCGAAGCGCCGACGCCGATGAGGTGAAGCGGGCGTACCGCAAGCTGGCACGCAAATTCCACCCGGATGTCAGCAAGGAGAAGAATGCGGAGGACAAATTCAAAGAGGTCCAGGAGGCCTACGAGGTCCTGCGCGACAGCGATAAGCGCGCTGCCTACGACCAGCTGGGTCGGGATTTTCGCAACGGACAGCAATTTCGGCCGCCGCCTGACTGGTCGCAGCGATTTGGCAGCTCCGGCGGCCAGCGATTCTCGGATCTCAATGGTTTTAGCGATTTCTTCTCCAGTCTGTTTGGCGGCTCGGGCGCCGGTGCCGGCAACTCTGGGCAAACCGATTCGAACGCCGGTCACTTGGACGTCACGGTCGAAGAGGCATTTGCAGGCACCAAGCGGCGAGTTGCGCTGAATGAGCACGGTCGCCAGCGGCAGGTCGATGTGCAAATTCCTGCGGGCGTCACCGAGGGGCAACCGCTGCGCATTGCCGCCGGACGCACGTCGCTGATTTTTCGCATTCGATTGCGCCCGCACCATCTCTACGAGGTGGTCGGCAAGGATGTTCAGATCGAATTGCCCCTGGCACCCTGGGAGGCGGCTTTGGGTGCGAAGGTCGCGGTTCCCACGTTAGGAGGAACCGTTGAGCTCACCGTGCCCGCGGGCGCTCAGTCCGGCCAGAAGCTCAGACTGCGAGCCAGAGGACTTCCGGGGAACCCGGCCGGGGATCAAATGGTCACAATCAAACTGGTGACGCCGACTGCGCACAGCGCCACCGAAAAGGAAGCCTACGAGCGCATGAAGCGCGATTTCAAATTCGATCCGCGCGCCGACTGGCCTTAGGATTCACTCGAGGGTATTACCTTGCTATTCACGCTCCGGATCAATGGCAAGGCTCGCGAGGTCGAAGCGGATCCGCAGATGCCCTTGCTTTGGGTGCTGCGGGACTTGCTTGACTTGAAAGGCACCAAGTTTGGCTGCGGCAAAAGCTTTTGCGGCGCCTGTACCGTACATTTGAACGGAGCGCCGGTTCGATCCTGCGTCACGCAGGTATCTTCGGTCGGCACTGCGCCCATCACCACCATCGAAGGGGTTGCCACCAGCGCCTTGGGCCGGGCAGTGCAAAACGCCTGGCTGGCAGTGGACGTGGTGCAATGTGGTTATTGCCAGGCGGGCCAGATCATGTCTGCCAGCGCTTTGCTCGCGAAGAATCCCAAGCCCTCCGATGCGGATATCGATAAGGCCATGTCCGGCAACATTTGCCGCTGCGCGACGTACACGCGGATTCGCGCCGCGATCAAGCAGGCCGCCGGCATGCCGGCGACCGACAGCCGGGACACCTTCGCATGATGCCGGCCAACGATACAGCTCGCGTCGGCAGCGAATCGCGGCGCGCCTTTCTGCGCGCCAGCGTCGCCGTCGGCGGCGGGCTGCTGCTGGATTTTTCACTGCCCGGCATGCTGCGCGCCCGCGATAATTCTCAGGAAGCGGCGAGCACGCTCAACGCCTTCGTACAAATATCCAACGACGGCGCCGTCACCATCCTGTCCAAGAACCCGGAAATAGGGCAGGGCATCAAGACCATGCTGCCGATGTTGATCGCGGAAGAGCTGGACGTGGATTGGGCCAGTGTGCATATCGAACAGGCGCTCAGCGATCCGACACGATACGGCCAGCAATTCGCCGGCGGTAGCCGGGCGACGCCTTTGAATTGGGAGCCGCTGCGGCGAGTCGGCGCGGCCGCGCGCCAGATGCTCATGAGTGCCGCGGCGCAGAGCTGGTCGGTGCCTGTTTCGGAATGCGACACCGAATCCGGCCGGGTCATCCACCGGCCGTCCAAGCGCTCGCTGGCCTACGGGCGTTTGGCGTCCAAAGCCGCGCTGCTCGCGGCGCCGGATCTTGCGCAAGTGACGCTCAAGGACCCGAAGAATTTCAAAATCATCGGCAAATCCCACCCGGGAGTGGACAGCCCCTTGGTGGTCACGGGCAAGCCTTTATTCGGCATCGACGTCACGGTACCGGGCATGCTGTATGCGGTATTTGTGAAGTCGCCGGTGTTCGGCGGCGCGGTGGTCAGCGCCAATCTGGAAGCGGTGAAGACGGAAGCAGGCGTGCAGGATGCCTTCATCGTGAACGGCGGAGCGGTCTTCAACGGCTTGGGTAACGGCGTTGCCATCGTCGGCACGAATTGGTGGCAGGTCAACCAAGCACGCGAGACGCTGCAGGTTGTCTGGGACGAGGGAGCGACCGCTGCGCAAAGCAGTGCAGGATTTGCCAAGCAAGCGGTTGCGATTTCAACGCGGGCGCCCGGCGCGAAAGTCGTGGCCGACGGCGACGTGACTCAAGCGCTCGGCGCGGCTGCGCAGAGACTGGAGGCGGCGTACAGTTATCCGTTCCTTTCCCACGCGACGCTGGAACCACAGAATTGCACCGCGCATTTTCACGACGGCAAAGTGGAAATCTGGGCGCCGACGCAAAATCCGGACGCCGGGCGAAAAATCGTGGCGAAGACGCTGGGATTGACGGACGCGGACATCACCATCCACATGGTTCGTTGCGGCGGCGGATTTGGCCGGCGACTGATGAACGACTACATGGTTGAGGCGGCTTGGATTTCGAAGCAGGCCGGTGTACCCGTCAAGCTCTTGTGGAACCGGCAAGACGATCTCCAGCACGACTTCTACCGCCCCGCCGGGTTTCATTTCTTCAAGGCGGGTCTCGATGGCGCCGGGAAATTACAGGCATTCAGCGATCATTTTGTGTCCTTCGGCGAGAATGGCAAGGCGGCGCCGAGCGCGGACATGGGTGCCAATGAGTTCCCCGCGAAATTCGTGCCCAATCTCGAGTTGGGGATTTCCTTCATGCCCCTAGGTGTCCCGACCGGGCCCCTGCGTGCGCCGGGCAGCAACGGGCTGGCATTCGTATTTCAATCCTTCATCGACGAGATCGCGCATGCCGCGGG
>DATNKC010000395.1:0-2352 GCA_035603615.1 Steroidobacteraceae bacterium
TGTGTCGGCCAGTTGCGGGTAGCGCGTCAGCAAGGAAATCAATGTAATGGCATCTTTCGCGCTCGAGGCTTCCGCCAATTGTTCGATGGCAGGATCATTGGCGAGAACTGATCGCCCCAGCGCATCAATGGCTTTCAAGGCCGCTCTAAACTGCGCCGTCGCGTGATCATCGAACGGGGTTCCGGGGCCCGACTTGGAATCGAGTTCAGCCTGCGCACCTTCGGGAATCAGCGATTGCAAACCATATTTCTCCAACTCAACCCAACCGTGCCTCACTCGCACTAAGCCACTCCCGGCCGACGTGACCGATAGAGTGAATTCACAGCCGATGTCGAGTGCATTCGCCAGCGGTGTCTGCACGCCGAACGACGCCGCGGGAGCCCAAATCCTCGCGCTCAACTGACCATGGTCGAGCCGAAGGCGATGATGGCCCGTCCGCGTTTCCACCAGCTCGACCTGGGAGTCTTGCCCCACCACCACCCGTCCGATCCGGGCGACTTCAATCCGTACCGCCGAATGCTCGCCGGTTCGAAGGACGCCACCTGGAGGCAATAGGCTGCGGCCGCTCAAGACTCTGTCATCGATGGTTGCTGTTCCGGAAACCGGCTTGACGCTCCAGGCCTGCGCCGTAGGCCATTGCAATCTTATATTCAACCAGCCGACAACGAGGACGAGGGCGACGAAGGCGGCTGCCGTGGCGAATCGAAGCCGCCGGTGCGTGTGCGCACGTGCGCGACCGGGTGTCCGCGCCGGCAGAATGCGGCTCTGCCGGGCGCGCGCATCCGCCGATGTGCTTGTCTCAAAAGCATAAGGCGATAGCAAAGACTCCAGGCGCGCAATCTCAGCGTTGGGCTCGCCACGCTTGGACCATAGATAATCATTACTCTCCATCGGAAACCTCGCTGACGCCGATATGAAGGGCAGCGCGAAGATGGCTCATGCCCCGATGTAAGTTGACTCGAACGCTTCCCTCCGACAGCCCCGTACGCTCGGCGATTTCAGGTCCGGTAAGACCCTCCACCAGGCGCAGCATCAACGTTTCTTTGTAGGCGGACGGCAAGCTGCAAAGGGCGATCAACGCCTGCTCCGCGGCGGCGACATTCTCAGGCGACTGCCGCTGATCTGCCCACTGCGTATCCAGGGGTACTTCGACATGGGGCCGGCGGACGACATTCAAGGCGTGCCGGCGGGCGATGGCGACAATCCATCCCGGAAACGCCTCTGAACTCTTGAGATCGGACAGGTGAGTGATGACGGTCTCGAACACCTCGTGCGTAAGGTCATCCGCTTCGGCCGCGGAAACGTACGACAATAAAATGCCGTGCACGACTGGCGCGAAGCGCCGATAGAGTTCGGAGAGCGCCTGATTGTCGCCCGCTCGTGCGGCTTCCACGATGGCGGCCGTCGTCTTGATCGCGCGCTCCTTCGAAAGACCCAAACCCTTTTGAATGCAAGACACGCCAGGGCACAAAGTGTTAACAGAAAATCATTGCCTGCGCGTTTGTTAACACATTGCCGCTGCGAGACGTCTTAGCAGCATCACCAGGAGAACCGCATGCAAGCCAAAGTTCGCAATTCTCGAATCATCGGTCTGTTGCTGGCGCTGGCGGCCGCAACCACCGTCAATGCACACCCTGTAAGTGTACTGTCAGTGAGCGCGGTGAGAGCGCTCATCGACGGGAGAGAGACTGTCTACATCTACGACGCCAACGACCGGGAAAGTTATCTCAAGGGCCACATTCCCGGCGCAAGATGGGTGCAGTACAACGGCGTCACCGCAGCGGAATTGCCGCCGGCCAGGGACGCGAAGCTCATCTTCTATTGCTACAACCCGCAATGCGGTGCCTCGGATCAGGCTGCAGCACAGGCCATTTCCTTGGGGTTTCGCAATGTTTGGCGCATGCCCGAGGGCATCCAAGGTTGGCGCGAGGCAAGGATGCCCATCAGCGCCGGTGCGAGCGCGCAATGATGTTCTCTCGCCGCAGCTTCGTCGAGCATGCAATGACGCTAAGTCTAGTTCCGGCCTGGGCAATGGCGCTCGAGGACTTGGATGCTCAACCGCTTGCACGAGTCAGTCACTTCCCCCAGATGCCCACCGGTTTCGTGGGAGTCACGCCGTGCGGTTCTCTCTCGCCTCCCGCCACACTGCCGGCCTTTTGCAGGGTGGCCGCGACGGATGAGCCCGGAGAACCGCTTCACATCAGCGGCACGATTTACAACCCCGATGCAGTCACCCCCGCCAGGGACGTGGTGCTGTTTCTCTATCACACGGACGCACAGGGCCACTACAACCAACCAAATAGTCCCTTCAATCCACGCATCTACGGTTGGGTAAAATCGGACGCAAACGGA
>DATNKC010000396.1:0-7084 GCA_035603615.1 Steroidobacteraceae bacterium
GGGTTGAAGCCGCAAATCATGAGACATCCCTCGCCGGTCAGCACTCGCTCAGCTTCGCGCAGCACGGCATAGGGGTCTTCGACCAATTCGAGTGTATGAGGCAACAAAATCGCGTCGATGGAATCGGATCTGAACGGCAGCGAGTCGTGCGGTGCGCAAAGCGTGACGCCGGGGGTCAGTTCGGGTGCCAGCAGCGTCGTGTGTTGGGTGCGGGCAGCGGTGAGCAAGTGGCGCGCCGGCCCCCAGGCACCCACCTGCAAGAGCTCAAAGCCAAAAACCGTGTCGAGCGCCAAGGTCGCCAGCGCGGCCTCTTCGCGCAGAACGCGCGCCCCCAAGGGGCCCTCGAACCAGTTCTCCAGTGCCGTCTCCGCCGTCGATTCCAACCCACACCTCTTCTTGAAAACACTAGCGAAGTTCTAATGTTACAGGTTAAATACGCCGCAAAATGTCAATCCAAGCAACGCATCTTAACGTGCGCCCCGTGCGCGCATTATCCGACAACTACATCTGGCTCATCGAGTCTCCAACCGCGCCCGACCAGGTGGTCGCCGTGGACCCCGGCGAGGCGGAACCGGTGATCGCCGACCTTAAGCGCCGAAACCTGAAGCTCGCCGCCATTCTACTGACACATCACCACCCGGATCACATCGGAGGCGTTCCGGAGCTCAAGCGCCTGGGCAAAGTACCCGTGATCGGACCTGACGATGACCGTATCGCCTCAAAGACGCGCACGGTTCAGGGAGGTGAACGCTGCGAATTGCCGGAGTTGGGACTTGGATTCGAGATTTTACAGGTGCCTGGGCATACGGTGAGTCACATCGCATTTTGGGGCCATGGCGCGCTTTTTTGCGGCGATACGCTATTTAGCGCGGGTTGTGGCCGGATGTTTGAAGGTAATCCTGAGCAGATGAATGCATCGTTGAACCGCCTGCGGGACCTGCCGCCCGAGACGCACATATTTTGCGGCCACGAGTACACCGCCGCGAACCTTCGCTTTGCCCTGACGGTCGAGCCGACCAATGGCGCGGCCATTGACTATCAGGAAACCGTGAATCGGATTCGCGCCGCAGGCGAGCCCAGTCTACCGTCTACCTTACGCACAGAAATCCAGGTCAATCCCTTTTTGCGTTGCGACAAAGCCAGCGTGCGGTCGGCCGCGGAAACTCACGCCGGCAAGCCCTTGCCTAACCCACACGAGGTATTTGGAGTGTTGCGCGCTTGGAAGGACCAATTCCGGTAACGGAAATACACATGGCACCCATCAAGCGACATCATTCATTCTGCTGCATCGCGTTGTTGCTTTGCGCCTGCGCTCACCAGCCGGCAGCGCAGCCGAAGCGCGAACCGGTGGTGCTGACGGAACCGCCGGCGGCGGAAACACCGATCACACCCGCCGACAGCGCTTCGGTATCGGTGGCGCCCTCCATCGCGATGCCGCGCGAATGGCAACATCACAACGGCGAGGACTACGACGATTTATTCGACCGCATGCGCGCCGGCTTCGCCTTTGATGAAGTTCAGGAGCCGGCGATTGACGTGCAACTCGCCTGGTTTGAGCACAATCCCGAATACCTCGAACGGGTATTTCAGCGCGGCCAGCGCTACATGTACCACATCATTACCGAGGTCGAGGCGCGCGGCATGCCGTTGGAGTTTGCCCTGTTGCCGGTGGTCGAGAGCGCCTACGAACCTTTCGCCTACTCGCGCAGCCGCGCCGCAGGTTTGTGGCAGTTCATCCCGGACACGGGCGCGCGCTTTGGGTTGAAAAGGGATTGGTGGTACGACGGCCGCCGCGACGTGGTCGAATCGACGCGCGCGGCGCTCGACTACCTGCAAGCGCTGCATGATCAATTCGACGGCGACTGGCTGCTCGCCATTGCCGCCTACAATGTTGGTGAAAACACCGTGCAGCGCGAATTGGATTTCAACCGCGCCAACGGTAAGCCGACCGACTTCTGGCATTTGCGGCTGCCCGCGGAGACTCGCGCCTACGTGCCGAAGCTGCTCGCCCTGAAGCGTTTGATGGCGGAGCCCGAGCGCTATGGGCTCGAATTTGCCGCGATACCGAACGAACCTTACTTCGCGGTGATTGATACGGATTCGCAAATCGACTTGAAGATCGCCGCGCAACTCGCGAGCACCAGCTACGATGAACTGGTGGCGCTCAATCCGGGCTACAACCGCTGGGCGACGGATCCCGACGGCCCGCATCGCATGTTGGTCCCCATCGACAATGCCGACGGCTTTGATACGGCCTTGAAAACCTTGGGTCCCGATGATCGCGTACGCTTCGCCAGCCACGAAGTGACGCGCAAGGAAACCCTGGCGATGATCGCCAAGCAATACGGCACCTCAATCGCCGTCATCACCAAGATCAACGACCTGAAAGGCGGCAAAGTAACGCCCGGCGAGACCTTGAAGATTCCTGAGATCAGCGGCGAGTTGCCCGACAAAGTATTGCTCGCCGCCGCCCGCGTCGATCGGCCTGAGACAGATGTCGGCGGTCGCCGGCAGCGCCAGATCGTTTATCGAGTCCGTTCTGGGGAGACGTTGAGTTCCATTGCTCGACGTCACGGCATGCCGGTGACCACGCTCGCGCGGCTGAACAATATGGGGGCCGGAGACACGTTGGTAAAAGGCCAGCGACTGGTGATCAAGGCGAGCGCCCGCCGCTTCCGCGATGAGGGTGTGGTGTCGGGACGCCGCGTGCTCTATACGGTTCGCAGCGGCGATACGGTTTACAGCATCTCGCGCCAATTTCAGGTGCCGGTCCCTCAACTGAAGACTTGGAACGGGCTGAACGAGCATCATCAAATAAAAGCCGGACAACGACTCGTAATGTATGTAGATTCGAGCCGGCAGCAGGGGTAGAAAAACTTATGGGGTTTCTGAGCGGCAAGCGCGCGTTGATCGTGGGCCTGGCCACGGATCGTTCCATTGCGTGGGGCATTGCGCAGGCCATGCATCGCGAGGGCGCGGAACTCGCCTTTGCGCATATCGAGCGCATGACCGATCGGGTTGTGCCGTTGGCCAAACAATTGGGATCCGACATCACCTTCGTCATGGACGTGGGCGGCGATGCGGACATCGACAAGGGCTTTGCATTTCTTAAGACGCGCTGGCCCTGCTTCGATATTTTGGTCCATGCCGTCGCCTTTGCCTCGCGAGAAGCGCTCACGGGCGATTTCTTGAGCGCAACCTCGCGCGAGGCCTTCAAGGTCGCCCACGATATCTCCAGCTACAGCCTGACCGCCTTGGCGCGCGCCGCGCTGCCCTTCATGCAGGGGCGCTCCGGTGCCATGGTTGCGCTGAGCTACTTGGGCGCGGTGCGCTCCATTCCCGGCTACAACGTCATGGGGCTGGCCAAAGCCAGTCTCGAGGCCAACGTGCGCTTTCTGGCCGCCGACTTGGGTCCCCAGGGGATTCGCGTCAACGCCATCTCAGCGGGACCCATCAAGACCCTGTCCGCGGCGGGCATCCCGGGCCTGCGCAAAATGCTCAGCCATGTGGCGGCGACCGCTCCGATCAGGCGTAATGTCACCATCGATGATGTGGGCAACGCGGCCGCGTTTCTCTGTTCGGACCTGGCCGGCGGCATCAGCGGCGAAGTGCTCTACGTCGACGGCGGCTTTCATACGGTGGGGATGAGTTTTCCATCAGACGGAGATGGGGCATGAGACTGGCCATGCAACTTGTCAACGCCGGCGCGGATCTAACGTTTGGGCAGGTTATGTTTTCAAAGAGGTGTCGCATGTTAAATCGGAGTTTGGTTGCGGTGGTCGCCGGTGTCGCGGGCCTAGGCTTGAGCGCGTGCAACACCGTTGCGGTCAGGACCGACTATGCCCGGGATATGTCGGCGTCCATTTGCCATACCTATGCGTTCGCCATGGAGCATGTTGCCAACGCCGACCAGCCCGCGGCTTACGCCAATCCCTTGAATGCCGAGCGCCTGCGCACTGCCGTTCAATACAACATGGCAGCGCGCGGCATCCAACTGGTCGATCGCGCCGCGGCCGACTGCGTGGTCGGTTATGCGATGGGCACGCGCCAGGTGTTCGACGGCTACTACGGCGGCTACTACGGCGCCGGGTGGGGCTTCGGCGGCTACCGTGGCGGCTGGGGCTTCCGGGGCGCTTGGGGCTACGACGGCCCCTGGGTGCAGAACGAAACGCGCATCTCGGTCGACCTATTCGATGCGAAGTCGCATAAACCGATCTGGCATGCCAGCGCCAGCCAGGACGTGTACGAGTTGTCCGGTCCTCGGGCTGTTGAAAAGATCGACCTGGCCACCGCGGCGATCTTCAGCAAGTTCCCTGGAGGGGCTCCTCCCGCGAAGACTTGAGGGTCAGAGCGACTTTTGCTTTGTCGCCGGCCTCTGCACGAGAAAGTAGTAGAGGCCGGCCAGCAAGGCGGCAGCGCCTAACACCAGCGCGAAGAAGCGGTGCAGGGAACCTGCCAGAAGCTCCGGGTGCTGGCCAATGGTTTTTCCCAGCCAAGCGAGCACCGAGCACCACAGCAGTGACCCGGCCAGGGTAGCCAGCGCATACCACCGAAAATCCATGCGCAGAATGCCGACCGGAATGCCGATCAAATGGCGAATCACCGGCAGGAGACGCGAGAAAAACACCCCCGCGGACTCATAGCGGGCGGCCCAACGCTCGGCCAGTTCGATCTTCGCGGGCGAAAGCAAGACATAGCGGCCAAAGCGCAGCACCAGCGGCCTTCCCAGCAAGCGCGACGCCCAATACATGGCGGCTGCGCCGATCCAAGATCCGGCCGTTCCGGCCAAGATAATTCCCAGCAGGGACATCTGACCTTGGGTGTGCGCAAGATAGGCCGCCGGCGGGATGATCACTTCGCTCGGGATCGGCACGAACGTGCTTTCAAGCGCCATCAATCCTGCGATGAGCCAATAGCCGCCCTGGCCTATAACCGACAGATACCAATCCGAAAATTGGTGCAGTAATTCAGCCAACTAGTCGATTGCCTTTGGATTCAGCGTAATTTTGGCATCGGCGCGCGCAGCGGCGGCGTAGCTCTGCGCTTCTCCGGACGCGATTTGCGCTGCATATTGACGACGCAGGTCCACGTCCGGGATCGTTGCTGCCTTCGGATCTTCGCGCACGGCACTGAAGGCCAGCACGGCCGCATCACCGTCGCCCAAGCTCAAGGTCTCGTAGATGGGTTTTTGCGCAGGCTTGGGTGCGCTGAATCCAGTGACGCGCACTTCCATGGGCACATCTTGATCGGAACGCGTGACAAACTTCGGTGCTTGCACCGCGGCTCCCAAGCTCTTCGCGACCGCATCCCAGCTCTCGCCGGCATTCAAGCGCTTGACCGCATCCGCCGCCGCGGCCGACGCGAGTTCCACCCCGCGCTGCTTCTTCCAGGCGGCGATCACATCGGTGCGCACCGCCTCCAAGGGCTTCTGCACGGGCAGCTTGTGATCCGTGGCGCGCAAGACGACTCCGCGCCCTTTCTCCACTTCGACAATGGAACTCAAGCGGCCGTCGAGGACGTCTTGGCTGAAGGCCGCATCGATGACCGCCGGCACCTTGCCCAGCGTCCCGCCGCCGTCGCTGCGGCTGAAATTCGGCACATCCTGCACGGTCAACCCAGCCTTTTTCGCGACGACATCGATGTCCGTGGCATTTTGCAGCGCCGCGTCCGCGAGACTGTCCTGGGCATTGTTGAACAAGCGTTCGGCTTCGTTGCGCTTGTATTCGGTTTCCAGTTCGGCCTTGGCCTCTTCAAAGGTTTTTACGGCCGGCGGCTGAATGCCATCGAGCTTGAGAATGTGATAGCCAAACTGCGTTTTAACCGGCCCACGGATCTCATCGACTTTCATACCAAAGGCCGCGTCGGCGAATGGACCGACAAACACCTTGCGCTCCGACCAACCCAGATCGCCGCCTTGCGGCGCGGATCCGGGATCCTGGGAGAATTCTTTCGCCAGTTTGGAGAAATCCTCGCCCGCTTGAGCGCGCTTCAAAATGCCTTCCGCCTTGGCTTTTACCGCGGCATCTTCTTTCGGATCGTTGACCGACAGTAAGATGTGGCGCACCCGGCGCTGCTCGGCCTGCTGAAAACGCTCAGGAGTCTTGCCCTTTTGTTCTTCGTAATAGGCCTTGAGCTGCGCGTCATCGACGCTGACTTTGGCGGCCAGCTTCTCCAGGCTGAGTTCGACGTAACGCAAGTTGACCGTCTCCGGCGTCATGTAGTCGGCCTTGTGGGCGTCGTAGTAGGCCTTGACGGCCGCATCATCGGGCGTGGCGCCGGCCGCATACTTTGCCGCCGATACGGTCAGCCAAGCGAGTTCGCGCTGCTGCCGGGTGAGTGCGCGAAACTCCTTCATTTCGGTCGGCGTCGCAAAGCTCGAGGCACTGAGTGCGCTGTCAAGTTGCCGCAGCTTCGCGTCGCGCCGGAACAATTCTTCGATTTCGGCCGGTGAACGGCCTTGCGCATTGAGCACCGCCAAGGCATGGGCGTAATCGAATTTGCCGCCCTCCCCTTGCAGCGCCGGCACCTTCGCCATCTCAGCGAGTAATTCGGCATCGCTGACCCGGTAGCCCAAATCATCAGCTCGGGTCACCAGCGCCTCGCTCGCCACGTATTGTTCCAGTACCCGCTGTTTGATTTCGTTGCGCATGGCATCGTCGAGCGGAACATTGCTCTGGCGCTCGATCTGCGCCAGCTGCTGCTGATAGGTTTGGCGCACCTCGTTGGGGGAGATTTCGGTGCCGTTGACCTTGGCCGCGTAGGTGGGCGCGCTCAAGGTCCAATTGATGCCCCAGAAAACGAACACCAGGGCGATGGCGCCCAGCACCACGCCGGCGACCCATCCTTTCAATTTGTCGTGAATACTTTGCAGCATGATCCCAATCCTCTTTCCTAACCTACCGCGTCACCGCAGCGCGGCCAAACGGCTCGCGCAGGTACTTTCAGGAAATGGCGGAGTGGACGGGACTCGAACCCGCGACCCCCGGCGTGACAGGCCGGTATTCTAACCAGCTGAACTACCACTCCGCTGTTGGTGGGTGCTGAGGGGATCGAACCCCCGACCCTCGCCGTGTAAAGGCGATGC
>DATNKC010000397.1:0-2978 GCA_035603615.1 Steroidobacteraceae bacterium
GGTGTGCACGCCGGTGCCGTAGCTGTTGTCAAAAACCTGTGCGTGCTCGAGAAACTCGTGATTCGCGATCATTTCCTGAAAGCGTTCCGGGCTCACGAAGTGATAGTCGCGCCCGGGAATTTCATTGGGTCTTGGCCGCCGCGTCGTGTAGGACACCGAAAACTGAATGCGCGGTTCCCGCTCCATCAAGGCCTTGACCAAACTGGTCTTGCCGGCGCCGGACGGTGCGGCGACTACATAAAGGCGTCCTTGGGGCATCGATCGCTACGGGAGTTGGACACGGTTTGCCCAGCCCGGAATTTAGCATATGCGTAGCGGCGACGCGGCGTTCAGCGCGCGAATTTCGAGCCGGCGGGAAACGGAATCTGCCTGCCCTTGGGCTTGGAATCCCTGCGCCTCGCCGCGATGCAGACGGCTGCGAACAACAGGACAAACACTGCATTCAATAAAAATACGGTCGCGCCGGCACCATGGCCGAACGCGAGATCGTCGAGAGATACACCGAGCGATCCGCGTACCGCCGATGCCGGATCGGACTCATTTGCCGAGGCGGAAGCGCTCAGCGCCGAAACCAATCCAACGAGCGTAAGCACCGCCGGCACTGCCCTATGAAAATGTAGACGCATGACACCCTCTCCTTCTATGCATCGCCCACTAGTTAAATCGCGGACGCGCAAAGAAAAGAGACATGGGTGAATGCAAAAGAAGGTCAGGGCGACCTATGACATTGATTTGTCATGGGATTCGGAGTGCATCCAAATTGTCGCCAGAGCGAGATTCGCGCAAAGTCTTTGTTGGCCTGAATGGGACGGTCGTCTAAAAACTCGATACCGAACCCGCTATCCTTCGAAAGAACGGGAAACTTTACAGATGAAAGCCGCATGAGCCGAAGGGATTTTGTACGACTTGGATTGGCCACCCTGATCGCAACGGGGGCAGACAAGCTGCGGCCGGCGTTTGCGCGGACGCTAGCGACCGGACAGGGTCCAGGATCCCTGGCGCATCCGATGCTGGCCTCGGAACCGAAGGGCACCGCGAGTGCGGCGGATTTCACGCTGCGAATCGCACCGATGATTGTCGAGCTGGCTCCTCACGTCGCCATCAGCACCATCGGCTACAGCGACATGATCCCCGGCCCCCTACTGCGGGTGCGAGAGGGGCAACGCGTCGCCGTCGAGGTGATGAACGACACGGACGTTCCGGAATTCGTGCATTGGCATGGGTTGTTCGTTCCCTCAGACGTTGATGGAGCGGAGGAAGAAGGCACACCTCCGGTACCGCCGCATGGGCGCCGGCGCTATCAATTCGTAGCCAAGCCCGCGGGTTCGCGGTGGTACCACTCGCACACCGAGGCCATGATGGATCTGCATCGCGGCTCCTACACCGGCCAATTTGGTTTTTTCATGATCGATTCCGCGAGTGACCCGGGGCGCTACGACCAAGAGGTCTTTCTCGCGCTGCGTGAATGGCAGCCTTATCTGACTACCCTGGATCAGGACGACATGGCGGGGGATCCCGACGACCCGATGCCCGAAAAACCCGCCAGTCCAGACCAGCGTCCCAACGGGCTTGAAGTCGGCGCTCCTCTGTACTCGATTAACGACAAAATGCTGGGCGCGGGGGAACCGCTGCGCGTGCGTGCAGGCGAGCGGGTCCTGATGCACTTGCTCAACGCCAGCGCCTCGCAGATTCATCGCATTGGTTTATTCGGTCACCATTTTCAGGTGATCGCGCTCGACGGCAATCCCGTGCCCACGCCTCAGACCGTCGATGTGATTGAGATCGCCCCGGGGGAGCGCGTGGATGCAATCGTGGAGATGAATCTGCCGGGCGTTTGGATTCTCGGTGAGCTGCGCGATGCCGCGCGGCAAGCCGGCTTAGGGCTCGTGGTGGAGTACGCCAATCAGGCACAGCCGCGCGCGCAGTGGATTCCCCCTGCAAAGGCGCGCTGGGACTACACCATCTTTGGCAAGGCCGCTGCGCATCCCGCGCCGGATGAAACCATTCACATGGTCTTCGAGAAAGTACCGGGCGGGCCCCATGGGTTCAATCACTGGCTGGTCAACGGCAAGGAATATCCGCACGAGCGGGAATTCGTGTTCCGGCGCGGACGCCGCTATCGGCTGGTGTTTCACAATCGCAGCGACGATTCCCATCCCCTGCATATGCACCGACACGTATTCGAGCTGATCGAACTCAACGGCAAACCGACTGCCGGCATCATGAAGGATACGGTGATAGTTCCCGCATTTGGTCGCGCGACCGTGGATCTGGTCGCCGACCAGCCAGGCCTGTCGCTGTTTCACTGCCATATCCAGCAGCACATGGATTTCGGGTTCAAGGCGCTATTTCGCTACGCCTGAGCAGCGCCCGCAGCTTGGGCTGCCGCAGCGGACTTCCGTGTCGCCTGTCACATCAATGCGCTTCGAAGAAATCATTGTCACAACTTATTCACACATCGGACATAGAAACGAAACAATCAAGAGATGGGATGCTTGGTCTCATTCACAATTCAATCTTAAGCGCCGGAGAAATCGCATGAAGATGATCGGGGAAAAATTCCGAGCGGCAATGCTCATGGGAGCGGGCGTCTCGGTACTGGTATTTGCAGCTGGGGCAACGGCACAGAATCAAAACGATGGCAATTGGCGGGGCAATCCGCCGGCGGCCGATAATCCGTGGCCGTACAACACTTCGCAGCGCTCTCCCGTGCTCGCGGTGGTTGGTGACATATCCTGCCAACCAGGCGAGGAGGCGAGTGGCGAGTCTTCGAAAGAAACCTGCACCGACCCCAAGGCGCCCTACACGAGCACCTCTCTGTACCAATCGCAGGAGGCCACTGCGAATCAGATTGAGGCCATGAAACCGGACGCGGTCGCGCTCCTCGGAGATCTGCAATACCAGGTTGGCCGATATTCGGACTTTGAGAACTCGTACGACTTGACGTATGGCGCTTTTAAAATGATCAGCCGGCCCGC